>JACZJK010000034.1 GCA_014860575.1 Bacteroidales bacterium | reverse complement strand
GGAATGGGGCACTGTCAGCGGAGGAGGCGAATATGAGCATTTTCAAACCGTAAATCTTCTCGCTACACCGGCAAACGGGTATGAATTTCAACATTGGAAAGAAGATGACAATATAGTGATGGATGCAAACGGGCCTGCCGGTGCTGCTTATTCATTCCCTGCTGTAAACCACCGAAGCCTTATTGCATATTTTCAGGTGGAAGGAACATCCATCCCGGTAGTTTCTGAACTTGACAATCATTTGATTCAGCCAAACGATACACAATGCTTTAATGCAACCCAATCCATTTACACTGCCGGAAATGGAGGCCATTTCATTGTTGAAAACGGGGGAACCACAACACTGATTGCCGGCGAAAAAATCGTAATGCTCCCTGGCACAAAGGTTTTCCATGGCGGCCACATGCATGCTTACATTGCACCCGGCGGCCCTTTCTGTATTGAGCCCGATAAGCATTATACCAACCTGATGGTGCAACCTGATGAAACCCTGTGCCTCGATGCTACGCAAACCATACACACTGCCGGCGACGGAGGCCATTTCATTGTTTCAAGTGGAGGAGCCGTAACCCTGATTGCCGGTGAAAAAATTGTAATGCAATACGGAACGCAGGTTGAATCCGGTGGGTATCTTCATGCATACATTGCACCCGGTGGTCCGTTCTGCGGAGAAATGGAAAACCATTTCCTGGTTGTCAATGATCCGGTTGAAGCAGAGGCTGATCCAGATGATACAATCATAAAGGGAACTGCTGAACCGGAAAAACCCGCTTCCTTCTTTAAGCTGTACCCCAATCCTGTCTCTGATATCCTCACCGTAGAACTTTGCAGCCGGGAGAACCACGAGATGCTCCGTGTAGAGATCTTCAACATACAGGGCGAACTGATCCTCAGCCAGGAATTGCCACCCGGCCAGAAGCACGAAATAGGTTTAAGAAGTTGTAAACCCGGGGTTTATCTGGTGCGTTTGGTGAATGGCGCTCAAATTGGAATAGAAAAATTAATCAAACAATAATTGCATTAACATAATAGCCGCAAGGCTGCACCAATATAAACAGGTACGCAGTACTGGTTAAGGCTAAAAAGAAACAAATAGCAATAAAATATAATCAAAACATATGAAAACGATAATCTACAGTTCTTTAATCTCTTTATTATGTGTGCTTGGGTTTGCCCGGGCAGCCAGTTCACAAATAATTGAAGTATGCGGCGCTGATACCATTACCCTCAGGGCAGGGAATTTTCAGAACAGCACCATGCGGTGGGAGCAGTCATCCGATATGGAAGACTGGCAGGCAATTGGTGGTGAAGTTGATACAATTTACACCTTTTTACCTGTAAAAAACATGTATTACCGTTGTGTGGCAAAATTCTCTGATTGCCCATCCGAATTTTCACAGATCAGCCTGGTACGTGTGCCTCCTAAGGCCAATGCCGGCCTCGATCGCATTGTAACCGGAACCCAGGCATGGCTGGCAGCAAATCAGGAGGAGGGCGAAACCGGGCAATGGACCATTATTGCCGGAACCGGCGCAACATTATCTGACCCCGCAAGCCCTTCAGCGCAATTGCAAGGCCAGGAAAACCAATCATACACCCTGGTGTGGACCCTTAGCAACGTTTGTGGCAGCAGCAGCGATACCCTTGAAGTAGAGTTTGTAACCAATCAGTATTTCGATAATTTTGTAGTGGTTGACACTACCGATGTAATTCTGAGCACCCCCGCACAACTCGCTAATGGGCAGTATCGTATCCGCTTCAGTTCACCTGTGCCGGCGGTTGCCGACTCCACTGTGTTGGTAGGCATGCAGCTTGGAGGTTTTTTGCGTATGGTTCAGTCAGTATCAATAAATACGGCCAATAACGATACCATACATACCATGCAGACTACCCAGGCCACCCTCGATGACATTACCGAATATGGCGCCTTTAACTTTGGCGAGTTATACAGCCTGGATACTACGCTAAGTGCTGCAAAAAACGGAGGCTACAACCGCCTGACCCGGATGCCTACAAGGCAGGAACTAATGGGCAACCAAAAGTATAGAAATGGTGAGATTCATTATTATCTGATAGGCGAAAAAACCTCTATGCCCAAGGGGGTAACCATGAGCCGCAGCACAAGCAAAAGTGGATCGGCATTGATTGATTTCGATTTTCAATCTGTTGAAATTGTTGACGATATGGGTGTTGTAATAGTGCTTGACGGGCATTACAAATACACCCCCAACCTGGTAATTGACCGCAAAAAGGGATGGCTGGGTGGAATTGATTATTTTAAACTGGGAACCAGCAACTCAAGGGAAGAAACCCAGATAGGCCTGAGCGTGGACATTAACGCAACAGTGAATTTGTTAGACCGGGACTATACTGTTTTTGATAATACCTTATATTACCTCATTATTGTAGGAGCTGTCCCGGTTCTTGTGGATATTAAATTTTCACTCAATGGCAAGGCAGGGGCCGAAGCGGGCGTGATGATGAACGCAACCCCCGCTCTCCAGCAAACAACCACAACCTCAAATTATATTGAATACAGCAATGGCAGTTGGGGTATAGTACGGGAATCTTCGAGCGAAACCAAAACAGAGAACTCCTATGAGATTACCGGAGGCCTGAAACAGACCTTTGAAATAGGTCCTGAACTTTCCTTTAATATTTATTCAGTGGTAGGACCCTACTTGAACGCAAAACTTAACCAGGAACTGTTGCTATGTGCCTCTGTGATCCCACCACCCTTAAACTGGGCCGCAAAGCTTGATATCTGGGGCGAGATAAAGCTGGGCGCCAAAGGCAGCATCCTGGGCAAAGAGTTTATTGATTTTTCTACTACATGGGCAACCGATAAGTTTACATACAAATTCCCTGAAAGTTTAGAAATCACAATGGGAAATCACCATACCTATGTACCCGGTACACCTCCTCAGGAGCGGCAAATACCTGTTCAGGTAAAAGTACACAGCAACAAAGGCTTTACCCTACCCGGGGCAAAGGTTATGTTTGAACCTGATAGCACTTGCAGCGTCGGCAACAATCCCCCTGACAGTTCCCTTGCAGTGTATGCCGATGCAAATGGTCTTGCCAATACCACCTGGATACCCGGCAACACGCCCGAAAGCCGCTTGAAAGCCTATGTGTTCGATTGTAACGGTACCCATATCGAAAACTCACCCCTTGAGTTTATTGCGTATGCCGATACTGCCAGCGACTGCAGCCGATCCAATTTATCCGCACGCCTGTTGTTTCTGGAAGATACCCTTAGTGTGGAGGGAAAACTGGGCAAACCTCCTTATCTGTATTCCCTTAATGATATAACTTTTTCAGGCATAGCGCCCAAATTTCTGCCTATGGCCGATTCAATTTATACTTTTACCATAAAAGACAGCCTGGAATGCAAAACAACCCTGGTTTACAAGGCTCCTGACCCTTGCGATAAATATAATATTTCAGTGGACTACTCTGTTTATCCCGATAATGTTTATGTGTTCGAGGCACGAGGTGGTAAACCGCCTTACCTGTATGCACTGGATGATCCACTTAGCTTTTCAGCCAATAACACCTTCGCTAATCTGCATAGCGGCTTTCATATTGTGTATGCCCAAGACAGTCTTGGTTGCGTTGGTTCGGTGAGAATTGGCATAGAAGCAGTGCAGATTTGTGGCCAGATTTGGATGCTACATAATTGGGATGTGGATGTGGGGAATAACTGGTGGCCGAAAGATAAATATTGCATAGAATTTTTAGTGGATTCAATAATCAATTACCCATATGTATATGTAGAGTGCTTAGAATGGGAGTGGCGGGAACACACGGAATATGGCAGGTTGTACGATTGGGCTACGGTAATGAACGGTGTTAGCTCCAACTGGTCAGATCCCGTGCAAGGAATCTGTCCTGAGGGATGGCATGTGCCAACCCATAATGACTGGATGCATCTTCGTAATTGTGTTGGTGGGCAATATGCCAGTGGCAAACTAAGGAGCACACGAACAGCAGAAAGAGTTGGGGTGGCGGGACATAATTATTTTCCAAACCCTGATGGACATCCTTTTTGGTACCACGATCCCAATTATGTTGCAACCAATGAAAGCGGTTTTTCAGGGCTTCCGGCCGGCTGGTTTCGTAGCGGCTATGATGTTACTGATTTAGGTTATTATGGGAGATGGTGGTCGTCCACAGGTACCATGTACTCTGATAGCGCTGAGGCCTTTTTTTTATATAATGATTCGAACTTTGTAGGACTTCAGTACCATGATAAGGCTTATGGTTTGTCCCTTCGTTGTATACGAAATAATTGATCATTTGTTTACCCTTTTAGATAAGCTACGCTATACCACAGTGTAAATTTGAAATTTGGTTTACTCCTTTAGATATATGTAAAGTGTAATTGAGGTATGATGAAATTAATAACTGACAGGGTGTATTTGGGGGTATTCCGCACTTGCAGGTTTTTCTAGATTATCTCAATATCATGATAGTTTCTGTATAAAGTAATGATTATCAATCACCAAAGAAGTTAATAAAGTATTTTAATCAAAAAAAGCATAAACATGAAAACAAAAATCAAAACTGTTGTTTTTCAAAACATCAGTTTTGGGCTGCTAATGGTTTTAATGACTGGCTTGCAAACCATTGTATCCGGTCAAACTGAAACGGGCTTATCCCGCATATACAAAAACCACATTTCCCTGGAAATAGGCGCGCTTACCGGTATCGGTTCCCTCAACTACGAACGCATGATCCTGGGCAATGAAAGCAATAAAATGCTGGGCAGGGTAGGGTTTTCCTACCTGCCCTACACGGTAAATGATGAACCCGCTACAGGCACTTTCATCCTTCCTTTTGGTGTATA
>JACZJK010000033.1 GCA_014860575.1 Bacteroidales bacterium | reverse complement strand
TTTCTCCCCCTCCCACACTCCTCCCCTCAGCGTTCCCTTAATAAACCCCGGCGTTCACTAAACAAATCCCGGCGTTCACTTAATGGTTGTGTTTTCACTTTTTTGGCAAAGTAATTTTGATGTAGTATTCCGGGTAAACTTATTTGAGCCGGTAAGCCCCGGATAGAAATTATTAATATTTAATTCATTAATTCCCTAACAACCAAAATCAAAATCCAATGAAAACAAGAATTTTACTCTCAGTGATGCTGCTTTGCAGCGCAATGGTTACCCTGGGCCAATGGAACTTCAGGAACCAACAATCCCAAACCAATCAGGAAGGAATTCCCGGACCCAGATTCTGCTCCAGCCAATCAAATGCCGCTAGCCAGGCGATAGCCGTGCCTGCTGCATTAAAAACCGGATCGGAAAAAGCACAGATCATCCAGGTTCCGGGTAATTACACGACCATCCAGGCTGCCATAAACGCTGCCAACCCTGGCGATACCATATTGGTGGCCGAAGGAACTTATTTTGAAAACATCAACTTCCTGGGCAAAAAGCCTTTGGTTCTCACGAGCCATTTTATCCTCGACGGCGATACCAACCACATTGCTAACACCATTATCAACGGAAGCCAACCGGTTTACCCGGAAATAGGATCCGTAATCACTTTTGAATTGGGAGAAGACACCACCTCGGTGGTCTGTGGTTTTACGATTACCGGTGGCACCGGAACCATTGAGCCCAGTGTTAACATGAGAGCGGGTGGTGGTGTCCATATCAAATATTCAGGTGGAAAACTGCTGAACAATTATATCCAATACAACACGGTAACATACAATGGAAGCATTTTTGGCGGCGGGTTACAAACCGGCGGCCCTATCTCTGAAATTCCCTGGATCGTGCTGCGTGGCAACAGGATCATGCATAACCAGGCCATCAGCAATAACGAGTATGCTGATGGCGGCGGACTGATTTGCTTCTATCATCTGATCATGACTGATAACGAAGTTTCCTACAACTGCGCGGATGGCCCAATGGGAGGTGCCGGTGGTGGTATTGTTGCTGCCGGTTCATTTGGAGTAATTGATATCAACATCAGTAACAATGTGATCACCCAAAATGTAGCTAAAACGGATGTAGGAACGAACGCTTATGCAACCCTGGGTGGCGGAATTGCTTTGCACCATAACATCAAAGGTAAGATCGCCAATAACCTGATTGCCCAGAATAATCTTGAAGCTCCGGGTACTTATTGGAGTTGGGGTCCTGGTGTGTTTATTCAGGATATCAATATAAATGATTTTGTTGTTGAAAATAACCAGATAATGGAAAATTTTGCTGTTACCACGCAATCCTGCAGGGGAGGCGGTTTGGCATTACTGCGCTCTGGTGGTACTTACATGAATAATGTGGTTCAGAATAACTCATCATCACACGGTGGAGGGTTCTGCATCACCAATTCCATAGGCGTTGGCGATACTGCAATTATGGTTAACAACACCATAACCGGGAATGTAGCAACCTTTGGCGGAGGAATGTACCTGCAAACATCTGATGCAGTTGCAATTAATTCAATAATCTGGGGCAATACAGCCACAACAGGCCCGGCATTCTACGAAACAGGCAGCAACCTGCAGGTAAGGTACTCGGATGTGCAAGGTGCTACAATCTGGCCAGGTGAGGGCAACCTGATCTGTGAACCGAATTTCCTCGACGACGGCTTCCACCTCAATCCCGATTGCCAGCTTGTGAATACCGGCATTGAATCCATCAACATCAATGGTGTAAACTTTACCTGTCCCATTACTGATATTGACGAACAACCACGACCCTACGGCGGTGCTGTACCTGATATGGGTGCTGATGAAGTACAGGGATGCCTGGCCAGTGGCATTACCTTTAGCACACAGGAACAAATTGATAATTTCCAGGGAAATTATTCCGGCTGTGCTGATATACTTGGCGACATTTTGATTGAAGGCAATAATATTACCAACCTGAATGGTTTAAATGCGCTGCACAGCATTACAGGCAACCTGACCATTATGTATAACCCCAATCTGAGCAATCTTGCCGGGCTCAATAACCTGGAAACCATCGGAGGGTACTTGTATATTATTGATAACCCATCCCTCTCAAGCCTTACAGGATTGGAAGGCCTGGTTTCAACAGGTGCATGGGTGCAAATCATGCATAATAACCTTCTTACGAACTTTTCAGGATTAAATAACCTGCAAACAGTTGGTGAAAAGCTAGCCATCGTTCATAACAACGGGATAACGAGCCTTGAAGGTCTGAATAACCTGAGTAGTATTGGTGGGGATCTTGCAATTGCATGGTCGCCCACCCTCCTTAACTTAAGCGGTCTGAATTCCCTTACCTCAATCGGTGGCATGTTAGTGATTGGCCAAAATCCGCTGATAACGGGTTTGGCAGGCCTGGGGAATATCAGTGCGAATTCTATCACCGATCTGAAAATATACATCAACGCTGCACTCTCAACCTGCGATGTAATGAGCATTTGTGAGTACCTGGCCAGCCCGGGTGGAACCATTGAAATCCATGACAACGCCCCCGGCTGCAACAGCCCGGAGGAAGTTATTGAAGCCTGCCTCACACCGGTTGCAGAAGTTGCCGGTGAAACCAGCATCCGCATTATCCCCAACCCCGCCAGGGATATGATAACCCTTTACCTACCCATGCGCTCAGGCAATGCACAGCTTACCTTATTCAACATCACCGGCGAAAAGTTGCTTGAAAAACAAATTACCCGGGACGAAACCCAGGTGGATATCAGCATGCTGCCCAAAGGCATGTATTTCCTGCGCCTGCAATATGAGAATGATGTGAAGGTGGCGAAGATCATTAAGGACTAAAGAATTGAGTTTATCTCTGCAAAAAGAGATGAAATGGAACGCGGATGACGCTGGTTTTATAGATGATCGCAGATTTAATCAGCGCAAATCTGCCCGATCAGCGTCATCTGCGTTCAATTCAAAATTTAAAAAACTTAAGATCATGAAAAAGTTTATCAGTTTATTGGTTGCGCTGGTTGCGATGAATGGCGCAATGGCGCAGTGGTTCCCGCAAAATTCCGGAACCACAAGTAATCTTAATTCCGTTTATTTCACGGATGCGGACAGGGGATATGCAGTTGGTGATTCTGGAATAATATTGAAAAGCATTGACGGCGGGAATAACTGGGCAATACAGAGTTCGGGAACTTTTGCGAATTTATTCTCTGTTCAGTTTACCGATTCCCTTACGGGATATGCTGTAGGTGATAGCAGTATTATTTTGAAAACCATTGATGGTGGCGACAATTGGGTCAATCAGTCTGTTGGTGTATCGGCAGATTTTAGTTCAGTATCATTCCCCACAGTAGATACAGGTTATGTTGTCGGGTTTTATTGGGATTGGTTAAATAGCGATACGCTATACAATTATATTTTAAAAACCACTAATGGGGGAAATCTCTGGACAACCAGTTATGTGTATAAAACTACTGATGACGTGGGTGAACCCTACGTTAAGTCTGTTTTTTTCCCCGATGTTAACACGGGATATGCTGTTGGCGCAATAGGTAGTATGATGTATTACCCATACTTGGTCAAAACCATAGATGGTGGAATGAACTGGACAAGTCAAGCAATGTGGAATTTTATGTACTATGGAATTTTATCGTCTCATTTTCTTAATGCAGATACAGGTTATGTAGTTGGGTATGGCGGATACAGTTCATTAAAAACCATAAATGGAGGAAATGATTGGACTGGATTATTTTCCTTTGATTTTTCTACGCATTATTCAGTCTATTTCATTGATTCGGAACGGGGATACCTCGTGGGGGGACAGAGTTGGTCAAATGGTAATATTATTCAGTACACGGAGGATGGTGGCAATGTATGGACAACTCAATATTCAGATAACCTTCCAGGGAATTATCTTTTATCGGTCAATTTCGCCAATGATACAACAGGATATGCCGTTGGCACTAATGGTATCATACTCAAAACCACTAATGGCGTGGGCTCTTCAGTCTGCCTGCCCCAAGGCATCACCTTTACCAATCAGGGTCAGATTATTAATTTCCATAACAATTATCCTGATTGCACGGTAATTGAAGGGAATGTTACCATTGAGGGCAGCGATATATCTGATTTGAATGGCTTAAGTGTTTTGACTTCCATCGGTGGCAGCCTTACAGTCAAAAATACTAACTTAACCAATTTTACAGGGCTGAGTAATCTGACCTCCATTGGTAACGGCATTACAATAACCAACAATAACAACCTTGTTAATTTTTCAGGGCTCGAAGGGTTGATATATATTGGAGGGACACAATACCTTCAAGTAGATTATAATGAATCCCTTACAAGTTTTACAGGGCTCGGAAGCCTTACTACAATAGGCGTTGTTTCTGTGAATTCGAATAGTGCTTTAACAAATTTCACAGGGCTGGAAAATCTCACATCAATTGGTAATAACCTTACCATTGGGAGTAATGAATCACTTATATCACTGACTGGGCTGGAGAATCTCACATCAATTGGCAATAACCTGACCATTGTGGGTAATGAAGCACTTGTATCATTGGTAGGGCTGGAAGATTTAACACATATCGATGGATATCTTCACATTGAATCCAATGACTCCTTGAACAACATGGAAGGATTGAGCAACCTGGTTTCCATTGGTGGTGATATGTTACTAATAAAGAATTTCTTTCTTACCAATCTTAATGGTCTTTCTAATCTCAGTACGATAGGGGGAAATTTATATCTCAAGCAGAACCACAACATGACTGACTTTTCGGGGCTTATCGCTTTAACTGCTGTTGATGGCGGTATCACCATTTTCCATCATAATAAACTTACCAGCCTGAATGGGCTTGAAAACCTTACCACAGCCGGAAATATCAGTATTTACTATAATAACAAGCTTACCAATCTTGAGGGTTTAGCGAACATTGATGCTGGTTCCATCAACTATCTTACAATTTCTAACAATGCACTTTTAGCAACCTGCGATATAATAAGCATTTGCAATTATTTGGCAAGTCCGGCAGATTCTGTTAATATTCACGACAATGCCCCCGGCTGCAACAGCAGGGAGGAAGTAGAAGCGGCCTGTGAACAGCACTGCCTCCCCGAAGGCATCACCTTCACCACGCAGGAGCAGATTGATAATTTCCAGATCAATTATCCGGGGTGTACGGAGATTGAGGGGAATGTTGTGATCGAGGGAAATAGCATTAGCAACTTAAACGGATTAAGCGTGCTGGATTCGATCGGGGGATCTCTTGAAATTCTATATAACCTCGCCCTGACCAATTTGGCGGGACTTGAAAATGTGACTTCCATTGGAGGAGACCTTCGTGTTTGGGGCAACGCCGCATTGACCAGCATGACCGGGCTTGAAAGCCTGACTTACATTGGGGGAGATCTCGGTATTTTTATAAACGATTCTCTGACTAGCCTGACAGGGCTTGAAAATCTGGATTCCATTGGAGGTAATTTAGAAATTGGTGGTTATTATTACTCGAGTGGGAATGTTTCGCTGTCAAGCCTTGCAGGACTTAATAATCTGATTTCGATCGGTGGCAGCCTTTTCATTAGATATAATCCTGAACTTTCAGATTTGTCTGCATTGGAAAATCTTAACTTCATACCAGATAATTTAACCATTACTGGTAATTATAGTTTGACCAATTGCGCAATTCAAAACATCTGCAATTATTTAAATGCTCCCAATGGTGTTGTGGAGATTCATAATAACGGATCTGGCTGCAACAGTCAATCCGAAGTAGTCAATGCTTGCGGAGGGTCTGTTCCATGTTTGCCTTATGGAAACTATTATCTACTCTCGCAGGCCGATGTTGATAATTTTCAGATAAATTTCCCGGCTTGTAATGATTTAGCAGGAAATTTGACAATTACCGGGAATTCCATAGTTAACCTCACCGGCTTAAACCAGGTATATTCCATTGGCGGTTCTGCTTCCATAAATTATTGTGATAATCTGGAAAATTTAAATGGATTAGAAAATCTTTACACAATTGGAGGCTCGTTCAGTTTGCATGACAATCACCGTGTTAAAGATTTTTCAGGATTGGAAAATCTCGATTCTATTGGCGCGCTAGTAATTGGGTGGACTGATGACGGAGGATCTGGAGGTCCTATACCTGGAGGCAATGATTCATTGGTGAGTCTGAGTTCTTTGTCAAACCTAACTTATGTTAGAGGAATAGAGATTGGGCAAAATCCTTCCTTGTTGAGTCTTGCTGGCTTGGATAATATTAATGCCAATACACTAGCATATATGGCCATTGGGTTAAACAGTTCCTTATCCACGTGTGATGTTCAAAGCATCTGTGCCTACCTTGCAGCACCAAATGCAACCGTCTGGATTTTTGACAACGCCCCCGGCTGCAACAGCCCGGAGGAGGTAGAAGCGGCCTGTGAACAGCACTGCCTCCCCGAAGGCATCACCTTCACCACGCAGGAGCAGATTGATAATTTCCAAATCAATTATCCGGGGTGCACGGAGATTGAGGGGGATGTGCTTATTAAGGGGAATGATATTACCAGTCTAAATGGATTAAATATTTTGACTTCCATAGGTGGTTATTTAATCCTTGGGAAATATGGCGGAAACCCGGCCCTAAACAGCCTGACAGGGTTGGACAATCTGATATCCATTGGAGGTGATCTCAAGATGTATTTCAACAACGCCCTGATCAGCTTGGCGGGACTGGAGAATCTGACTTCTATTGGAGGTAATTTCGGTATTTATTCAAACAATTCTCTGACCAGCCTGACGGGGCTTGAAAATCTGGTTTCCATCGGGGGCAATCTTAACATAGGCGGTCAAGATTTTGGGAATGCATCCCTGACAAGCCTTACAGGGCTTGATAATCTGATTTCGATCGGTGGTAACCTATTCATTAGAGATAATCCTGAACTTTCAGATTTGACTGCGCTGGAAAGTTTAACTTTCATACCAGGAGATTTAATCATTATTGGAAATGATAGTTTGACTGATTGCGCAATTCAAAACATCTGCGATTATTTAAATGCTCCCAACGGTGTTGTGGAGATTTTATATAACGGAGCTGGATGCAACAGTCAATCTGAAGTGGTAAATGCATGCGGGGGTTCTGTTCCCTGCTTACCTTTTGGTAACTATTACTTCCTCTCACAAGCCGACGTAGATAATTTTCAGGAAAATTTCCCGGCGTGTAATGATTTAGTAGGAAATTTGACAATTACCGGGAATTCCATAGTTAACCTCACCGGCTTAAACCAGGTATATTCTATTGGCGGTTCTGTTTCCATAAATTATTGTGATAATCTGGAAAATTTAAATGGATTGGAAAATCTGCACTCAGTTGGAGGCTCATTTGGATTAGGATATGAGAATCACCGGATTAAAAACTTTTCAGGATTAGAAAACCTCGATTCTATTGGCGGTTCTCTCCTGATTGGATCGTTTGATGACGGCGGACCTGGTTATCTACCTACAGGTAATGATTCATTGACGAGCATAAGTTCTTTGGTAAACCTTTCGCATGTTGGAGCAGGAATTGAAATTGGGAAAAATCCCTCCTTATCAAGCCTTGCCGGCCTTGAAAATATTAATGCCAGCACATTAACAGGCATGGTCATTATTTTGAACAGTTCCTTATCCACTTGCGAGGTGCAAAGCATCTGTGATTATTTGGCAAGCCCAAACAGTAATATTGATATATGGGGTAACGCCCCCGGCTGCAATAGCCCGGAGGAAGTTATTGAAGCCTGCCCAACGCTGGTGGAAGGAGTTAACAGTGAAACCAACATCCGCATTATTCCCAACCCGGCCAGGGATATGATAACGGTATTATTGCCAATGCTAACCGGCAAAGCGCAACTTACCTTATTCAACATGACCGGCGAAAAGTTGATGGAAAAACAAATCACCCAGCCCGAAACCCAGGTGGATATCAGCATGCTGCCCAAAGGCATGTATTTCCTGCGCCTGCAATATGAGAATGATGTGAAGGCGGCGAAAATCATTAAGGACTAAAGTAATTGAAAATATAAAATTCAATAATCATGAAAAAGCTTGTTATTTTAATGCTTGCGCTGTTTGCGATGAATGGCGCAATGGCGCAGTGGTTCCCGCTGAATTCGGGAACAACTAGTGAACTCGTTGATGTTTTTTTTACCAGTGTATATACTGGTTATGCAGTAAGCAAGGGGCCATTAATCCTGAAAACCACAGATGGCGGAATAGACTGGACAATCCTGGCTGAGATGGATTCAATAATGCTTTACTCGGTTTTTTTTACAAGTGCAGACACAGGCTATGTTGCCGGTGTATTGACAAATTATCAGGATAATCCCGGCATCATTCTGAAAACCACAAATGGAGGAGAAAGCTGGGAAACAGTATTTGCTTACGCAGTTACTAATGTTAATAGCACTGAACTCCATTCCGTCACTTTCCCGGACAAGAATACAGGTTATGCTCTTGGTTTTAGCTGGTGTTCAAATGGTGCTTGTGAAACATATTTCTTAAAAACAACGGATGCTGGTATAAACTGGACTGTAGATGTTCTCCCCTGGCAAACGGTAGAATTTTTAGATGACTTGCATTTCATTAATACTGATACAGGATTTGCTGTTGGACGTTCATATGATTTGTCATATGATTATGGTTGGTTGGTTTTAAAAACCACAAACGGTGGACAGGATTGGTCTGCCACTAACTCCGGGAATTTGTGGGATTATTCGTGGCTTTCTTCAGTTTATTTCCCCAATGAAACTACAGGTTATGCAGTTGGCACTGATTATAATGATGAGGGAACGGAAGCCCTGATCCTGAAAACTACCAATGGAGGCACAGATTGGATGCAAATGGAAACGAATATTGAAGATTATCTTTGGTCTGTTTACTTTTATAATGACAATATAGGTTATGCTTTAGGTTCTCAATCTATCTATAAAACCATTAATGGAGGAATGGATTGGGAAGAACAATTAATGGGGGGGCCATATGAATATTTTAATTCATTTACTTTCATTAATGCAGACACAGGTTATGCCGTTGGCAACAATGGCAAAATACTGAAAACCACCAACGGCGGCAGTGTATCAGGCTGCCTCCCAGAAGGTATCACCTTCACCACCCAGGAACAGATTGATAATTTCCAGGCCAATTATCCGGGGTGTACGGAGATTGAGGGGGGTGTTTTTATTTCGGGGACCAATATAACCAATCTGAATGGTTTAAGTGTATTGACTTCCATCGGGGGTAACCTTACAGTCAACTACACAAACTTAACCAATTTTACAGGGCTTAATAATCTGACTTCTGTTACACAAAATCTTCAGGTAAGTTATAATGAATCCCTTACAAGTTTTACAGGACTTGGCAGCCTGACTTCAACAACTGATGTTGAGGTGAGTTGGAATAATGCCTTAACTAATTTTTCAGGGTTGGAAAATCTTACATCAATTGGCAATAACCTGTCCATTTGGGGTAATCAATCACTTGTATCATTGACTGGATTGGAAGGATTAACTTCAATCGGTGGAAGTCTTATGATAGGTTATTCTGGGTGGGGAAGTGCTGGCAATCCAGCACTGACAAGCCTTGCTGGACTCAATAATCTGAATACCGTTGGAGGTAATCTCGACATAGTATATAACGATGTTCTTACAAGTCTTGAAGGATTGGAAAATCTGAATACCATTAGTGGGTCTCTCGATATAATGACTAACAATGCTCTAACAAGTCTGGAAGGATTGGAAAATCTAGATTCCATTGGAGCATCCCTCAGTATCCTGGGCAATGGTGCCCTTACAAGTTTGGAAGGATTGGACGGATTAACATCTATTGGGGCTGATCTTTACATTTACAATAATAACTTGCTTTCTGAATGCGATGCGCAGGGCATTTGTATGTATTTGTCCGATCCGGCAGGAGTAGTCGAAATTCATGACAACGCCCCCGGTTGCAACGGGCCAGGACAGATTGCCACTGACTGTGGTATAACAATGGATTGCCTGCTTTACGGGAATTACTATTTTTCATCCCAGGCTGAGATTGACAGTTTTGCTGTAAACTTTCCTGATTGCCATGAGCTTACCGGAACAATCATTATTTCAGGCGATGATATCACCAACCTGGATGGATTAAACACAGTTGCCTCAGTTGAAGGTAACCTTACGATCCGTAATAACCCATCCATGAGTTCCCTTAACGAATTAAATGGCCTCATCTCTTTTGATGGTAATTTATTGATTGAAAATAATCCTGTGCTTGCAGGTTTAGGAGGATTGAATAATCTTCAAACGATCACTGGCAATCTGACCCTCTGGTACAATCCTGCTTTAAATGAGATAACAGGGTTCAGCAGCCTTGATAGTATGGGAGGGAATTTAGAATTAGTCCAAAACCCCGTGCTTTCAAATATTGCTGGATTTGGCAACCTGACTTCTGTTTCAGGAAGTCTGTCCATAAGCAGCACAGTCTTACCTGACCTGGCCGGATTGAGTGCTCTTAACACTATAGCAGGCAGTCTGAATATTTCATCAAATAACTCACTTACCAGTCTTACAGGAGTGAGTGCCCTTAACACCATATCGGGCAGCCTGTCAATTTCATCAAATAATTCACTTACAAGCCTGAACGGTTTGGGCGGGCTGACTGCGATAAATTATCGCTGTTATATAGCTTACAATCCATTATTGCAAAACCTGAACGGATTGAACAGCCTTACTACCACAGGTGGTGATTTTATAATTAGTAGTAATGCAGCCTTATCAGCGCTGGATGGGCTGAACAGCCTCATCTCGGTGGGCGGGAGCCTGGTCTTAGGAGCTTACCCGGACTGGGGTATTCCTAATGGCAATCCGGCATTAACTAACTTAAACGCACTTGAAAACCTAACCAATGTCGGTGGGACACTGAGAATTGAAAAAAATAACCTGCTGCAAAGCCTGTCGGGACTGGAGGGATTAACGAGCACCACAGGAGGGATAAGCCTGCAATATAATAACTTACTTACCAGCCTGAACGGATTAATTAACTTAACCTCCATTGGAAGCAACCTTCATATTGCCAATAATTCAATGCTTGCCAGTTTATCCGGCATGAACAACCTGACAACCATCGGCGGATTTCTTCACCTTGAATACACTGGCCCCCTGAACAACCTGGAAGGATTGAGCAACCTTGTTTCCATTGGTGGTGGTTTGTCGGTTATAAAGAATTCTTCTCTCACCAATCTTAATGGTCTTTCTAATCTCAGCACGATAGGGGGAAATTTGTATCTCAAACAGAACCACAACATGACTGACTTTTCAGGGCTTGGCGCTTTAACATCCATTGGTGGCGGTATCACCGTTTTCCATCATAATAAACTTACCAGCCTGAATGGACTTGAAAATCTTACCTCAGCCGAAAATATCAGTATTACCTATAATAGTAAGCTTACCAATCTTGAGGGAATAGCGAACATTGATGCCGGCTCCCTCAACTACCTTACAATTTCTAACAACGCACTATTAGCTACCTGCGACATCATAAGCATTTGTAATTATCTGGCAAGCCCTGAAGGTTCCGTTGATATTCACGCCAACGCCCCCGGCTGCAACAGCCCGGAGGAAGTAGAAGCAGCCTGCGAACAGCACTGCCTTCCTGACGGTATCACCTTCACCACCCAGGAACAGATTGATAATTTCCAGACTAATTATCCGGGGTGTACGAAGATTGAGGGGGATGTATTTATAAACGGCTGGATTACTAATCTTAATGGTCTAAACATGGTAACTTTAATTGGGGGTAACTTGGAGATTTATTATCCTGGGGAACTTCTAACAACTTTGATTGGCCTAGATGCATTAACTGCTGTCAATGGGAACTTAATGATTGCAAAAACTTCTCTTGTCAATCTTAACGGTCTTGGATCTTTGAACTACATTGGCGGAAACCTTATTCTTGGTATTGATGGTATGTTTCCTGCAACCAATCCTCTACTCATTAGTTTAAGTGGCCTTGAGGCTTTGATGACCATTGGAGGAGCGTTAAATCTCTACGCAAATAATTCACTCAGCAATTTTAATGGACTAAATGCTTTAGCATCTGTCGATGGTTTGGATATTCGGGAAAATATTAACCTCTCCTCTCTGGCGGGTATAGAAAATATCAATGTTGCATCTGTTAACCATATAGGGATAAGTGGAAATACTTCCTTATCATCTTGCAATGTTCAAATCATTTGCAATTATCTGGCAAGCCCAGGAGGTTCTGTTGATATTCACGACAACGCCCCCGGCTGTAACAGCCCGGAGGAAGTTATTGAAGCCTGCCCTACACTGGTGGAAGAAGTTACCGGTGAAACCAGCATCCGCATTATTCCCAACCCGGCCAGGGATATGATTACTGTATTATTGCCAATGCTTACCGGCAATGCGCAGCTTACCTTATTCAACATCACCGGCGAAAAGTTGCTTGAAAAACAGATCACCCGTGCCGAAACCCAGGTGGATATCAGCATGCTGCCCAAAGGCATGTATTTCCTACGCCTGCAATATGAGAATGATGTGAAGGCGGTGAAAATTATTAAGGACTAAAGATTTGGGATTGGTGCATCAAATGAGCATATAAAATGGAACGCGGATGACACGGATTTTACGGATTACCGCGGATTTGATCAGTGCAAATCTGCCTGATCGGTGTCATCTGCGTTCCATCAAAATGAATTGAAAAATGCCAGAAATACCGAGGTCATGCTGCAAACACTCATCATAGACGACGAAGCCCACATCCGCGATACCTTGTCGAAGATGTTGCTGAAGTTTTGCCCGCAGGTGAAACCGGCAGGCGTGGCAACGGGTGTGGCAAGCGGTATTCAGGCTATCTCAAACCTCCACCCCGACCTTGTTTTTCTCGATATCAACCTCGGCGACGGCAATGCATTCGACCTGCTGCATGCGATCAGGAATTTTGACTTCAGGGTTATATTTATTTCCTCATTTAACAACGAGGCCATCCGCACAATGAAGAAATCAGGCATTGATTTTCTGCAAAAACCCTTCAACCCCTCCGACCTGGTTGAAATTGTAAAGAAATCAGAGTTAAGTGATGAAGCTGATAAAACAACCCAGATCGAAGTACTTGAAAATAGCCTTGGATTTGGAAAAAGACGTGTTGAGGGCAAAGGGAAATAGAATTTCTAGTTCACTTGCCACGAATTCACGAATGAAATCCAGAAAACTGTTGCCACGGCTGATAAACTGATTTTATTCGTGCATTCGTGGCCATTAAAAATTATTCAAAGAACTCATTAAGGTTGGTTTTTGTATTTTTGAACTAAAATTACCAGAATAGAATTTGGAGACTCAGGTCATGAAAAATAATTATACGGCTGTAATAAAGCAAATTGATGATTGGTGGGTAGGATGGATCAAGGAAGTTCCGGGTGTAAATTGCCAGGAGAAAACATACGATGCATTGAAGGAAACCCTCGAAGTTACACTTCAGGAAGCTTTAGAATTTAACCGTCAGGAGGCGCTGGCTGCTGCTGGCAGCGGATTCAGGGAAGAAATCATCATTGTATGAAGCGCCGGGAACTCCTGAAGCATCTTCGAAATCATGGCTGTAAATTGCTTAGAGAGGGAAGCAAACATTCATGGTGGCATAATCCATCCCAAAATAGACGATCTGCAATCCCGCGTCATATTGAAATAAAAGATATTCTGGTAAGAAAAATATGCCAGGATTTGGGTGTCAGACCCTTAAAATAATGTTCAAAAAAATGGCCACGAATGCACGATTGAAATCCAGAATACAGTTGCCACGGATTCACGGATAAAAACCTGAATATGGTCGCAACGTAATTTGTCCACTCATGCTGATACACACATACTATCCTTGAATCAGTGGTAATAGAAATCCATGAATCAGTGGCGAAATATTATCCATGAATCAGTGGCAACCAATTCTTTTTAAATGCCACAATAGCGGAAACAACCCGCATTCTCTAAATCACAAATCCAAAATCGTAAATATTAAACCAGTCCTGCAAACCCCATAAACGCTAGCGCCAGGATACCTGCAACCAGCAAGGCAATAGGCGCACCGCGCATAGCTTTGGGAACACCCATCAGATCGAGATGTTCGCGGATGCCGGCAAAAATGATCAATGCCAGTCCGAACCCAATCGCAGTAGCAACAGAAAAAACAACGCTCTGCAATAAGTTAAAATCTTTTTGTACGGTAAGGATCGCAACACCCAGAATGGCACAATTGGTAGTGATTAATGGTAGGAAGATTCCTAAGGCCTGGTAAAGCGGAGGGCTTACTTTCTTGAGTATAAGTTCAACCATCTGAACCAGCGCAGAAATCACCAGGATATAAGTGATGGTTTGGAGGTAGCTGATCCCGAAAGGAATCAGGATAAAGTAGTAGATCAGATAAGTAACAATGGTGGCAATGGTCATAACAAACAATACAGCCCCAGCCATACCACCTGCCGTAGAAATCTTTCCCGATACGCCTAAAAACGGGCAAATGCCGAGAAACTGCGCCAACACAATATTATTGACAAATATGGCCGCGATGATAATTGCAAAGTATTCCATAATGCTTTCAGTTTATTTTTTCGACATTCTTTGTTTCAGCATTGCGTTTAACGCAACAAGGTATGCCAATGCAATAAATGCCCCGGGTGCAAGCACAAACACCAGCATCACCACAGGGTTGCCGTCGGCATCAAGCGGATAAAAACCCAGGTTCAGACCAAAGATGCTGCCCGAACCAAGAATTTCTCTTACGCTTCCCAGCAGGGTAAGCGCGAAGGTAAAACCCAGCCCCATTCCAGTGCCGTCAATGATAGAGGAGAAAACCGTATTTTTCGATGCAAAGGCTTCGGCTCGACCTAAAACCACACAGTTCACAACGATAAGTGGAATGAACAAACCTAGACTTTCGTAAAGTGCAGGAACAAATCCTTCGAGTACCAGTTGCACGATGGTTACAAAGGAGGCGATAACAACAATAAAGGCGGGGATGCGCACCTTAGCGGGGATCAGGTTCTTGATAAGGCTGATCACCAGGTTCGACATAATGAGCACAAAGGCTGTGGCAAGCCCCATCCCGAAACCATTCATGGCCGAAGTGGTAACACCCAATGTCGGGCACAAACCCAGCAACATGATAAATACCGGGTTTTCTTTTATGAACCCTTTTGTAAAGTTTGTAAGATTACTCATGCCTGTCTCCTTTCTGTTCCTTAAATGCGATAAAAGCCCTGTCAATGGCGTCGCTGTATGCGCGCGAGGTAATGGTTGCGGCAGTAATGGCATCCACATCGCCTCCGTCTTTGACTACTTTTAGTTTGAATGAACCGGGATGTTTTCCTTTGAACTGATCGCTCCAGGGCGATTTTTTCTTGTCTACTTTATCGCCCAAACCGGGGGTTTCCTTGTGTTCAAGATGTACCACATCAATGATGGTGCCGTCGGGTGCGAACCCAACCATGGCTCGGATCAGGCCACTGAAACCGTTCATGGTGAATGTTTCCACAGCAATCCCAACGGTATCGCCATCCTTTAGTGCGTAATTGAAGCCCAGCGGCAAGGCCATATCCGGGAATTCAATGTTCTGGCTGATCACCGTGTCAAATGCCGGAAGCACCTGTTTGAGGGCGGCTATTTTCTTGGCAAGTTTGGCCTTTTCTATAGGTTCTTTGGTGAGTTCATAAACTCCGGCCAGTGCGAAAGCTGCTACAGCCGTGATGATAAACAGCGTGAGCAGCATGTTTACAAAGGTTGATTCTGTTTTCTTAGCCATTTTTCACAACCTCCCCGAATCTTTTAGGTTTCAGATATTTATTGAGCAAAGGAGTAAACCCGTTCATGATCAGGATCGCAAAAGAAACACCTTCGGGATAAGCGCCCCATATCCTTATCAGGATAGTGAGTACACCGCATCCTATCCCGAAGATCAGTTGCCCTTTCCGGCTCATGGGTGAACTCACCATATCGGTTGCCATATAGAAAATGCCTAACATCAAACCACCGGTCACAAGATGAAACAGCGGGTCAACATAATAAGTCGGGTCAATCAGCCAGAGTATTCCTGCGAACACAATTACTGAACCCATATACGCTGTAGGAATTTCCCAGGTTATTATTTTGCGAACCAGCATGAAAAGTCCGCCAAGCAGCAATGCAATGGCCGACATTTCGCCTAAGGAGCCGGTCTGGTAGCCAATCATGGTTTCGATGTAGCTGGGGAAAGCCGGGTCGGACATGATTTCCTGAACCGTGCGGCCTGCTGCCACGCCTTCTTTAAGGATTCCCAATGGGGTCGGACCTGTCATGGCATCAGTGATGCTTTCGGCGAAAAGCGGTTTTGGAAGTGGCCAGGAAGTCATTTGCACCGGAAAAGAAATCAGCAGGAATACACGTCCAACCAGCGCCGGGTTGAAGGGGTTTTTGCCCAGACCGCCAAACGACATCTTTCCAATGCCAATGGATACAAACGCTCCAACAAGAATTATCCAAACGGGCAGATTGCCGGGCACATTAAAAGCCAGTAAAATGCCTGTGACCAGCGCAGAGCCATCATTGATGGTAGGTTCCTGCTTCATCAGGAATTTCTGAATAAGGTATTCGAACAACAGACAGCCGGCAACGGAGAAAAATATTACCCGCGCGGCATCCAGCCCGAAAAAGTAAAAAGACACCAGCATGGCCGGGATCATGGCAATGACCACCCCATACATGATCTTTTTTACCGATTGGTCTCCGAACGCATGCGGAGAGCCCGAAACAGTTAATGGATTCATTCGTTATTTTTTAGCTCTGGTTCTGATAATCTGGCCAACTTTATTCTTTCCTAATCGCAGGTAATCAAGCAATGGTCTGCCCGACGGACAGGTATAATGGCATGAGCCACATTCCATGCAGTCCATGACCAGTTCATTCTCAAGGTCTTCCCATCTTTCGGCGGCGCTGAGTTGTGCAAGTAAAACCGGTTCAAGGCCCATTGGACAAACTCCGATGCAACGTCCGCAGCGGATGCAATTGACCATCTTTGGCCGGGTTGCTTCCTTTTCGGTGATAATCAGGATGCCGCTGGTACCTTTCACAACTGGTGCTTCGAGCGAGGTAAGCGCTTTGCCCATCATCGGGCCGCCGCTGACGATCTTGCCGGTATCTTCGGGCAAACCGCCGGAAGCTTCCACCAGGTTGTTTACCGGTGTGCCGATCCGAACCAGATAGTTGGCGGGTTTTTTCACCGATTTTCCGGTAAGGGTCACAACGCGTTCAAACAATGGCTTGTTTTTCTGAACCGCTTCGTATACAGCAAAAGCGGTCCCCACATTCTGAACCACACATCCAACCTCTATGGGAAGTTTTCCGGATGGAACTTCGCGGCCAATCATGGCCTTGATCAGTTGTTTCTCACCTCCTTGCGGGTATTTTACTTTCAGCGCGTGGACTTCAATTCCTTTGAATTTTTTCGCAAGGTTTTTCAGGTTTTCAACTGCATCCGGCTTGTTATTTTCAATGCCTATATAAGCCTTTTCAACTTTCAGGGCTTTCATTAGAATGGTAACACCGACCAAGGTTTCCTCGCCTTTTTCAATCATCAGGCGGTGATCGGAGGTGAGGTACGGTTCGCACTCCACACCATTGATGATAAGGCAATCGGCTTTTTTACCGCTGGGAACCATCATTTTCACATGGGTCGGAAAGGTAGCTCCCCCAAGGCCAACCACACCCATATCTTTGATTTTCTGTGTGATCTCTTCAGGGCTGAGATGACAATCGCGGGTAATGTTGTCAGAACGGTCAATGCTTTCGTCCCAGTCGTCGCCGGCAACATCAATGAAAATGGCTTTGCGTTTGTAACCGCTCTGGTCAATCACATCGTCAACTTTGGCAACCTTTCCGGAAACAGAAGAATGCACATTGGCCGAGATAAAAGCTTCGCCTTTGCCTATGAGTTGGCCCACTTTCACCAAAGCGCCTTTTTCAACAACAGCTTTGGCCGGAGCGCCGAGGTTCTGACCCAGTGGAATATAGACTTTTGGAGGTATAGCAAGTACTTCTGTGACAGCTTTCTCAGAGATTTTGTTTTCAGGAGGGTGAACGCCACCCAAAGCAAATGTCTTCATGCGATGTAATTATGCGGTTTTAGTAGTTTCAGCAGCTTGCTCAGTTTTCTCTTTACGAGGAGGGAAATTAAGCTCATGGATAGCATTGGTAGGGCAAACCGGGGCACATTTACGGCAAAGTTTACACTTTTCGTAGTCAATGTAAGCCAGGTTATTTTCCATTGTAATGGCATCGAACGGACAAACCTGCTGGCATTTGCTGCAGCCAATGCAGGCTACTGAGCAGTTCTTTTTAGCCGGTCCGCCTTTTTCGGTGTTCACACAACAAACAAAAATGCGGCGGCTCTTCTTGCCAACATTTCTCATCTCAATGATTACACGCGGACAAGCTTTTACACAAGCGCCACAGGCCACGCAGTTTTCTTCAATGATCACCGGCAAACCTGTTACTTCGTCCATATACATGGCATCGAACTTACAAGCAGCCACACAATCACCAAGACCCAGGCAGCCATTGGGGCAACCGCTTTCGCCAGCCGATAGGGCATGTGCAAAGGCACAGGACATAGCGCCTTCATACCTGACTTTTTTTGGTGCATTTTCGCACGAACCATTGCAGCGCAGCACAGCCACCTGTTTCTCTTTGGCTTCGGCTGTGAGGCCGAGTGATTCGGCAATGTCGGTCATCATGCTTCCACCACCAACCGGGCAGTTGAGTTCCGAAAGATCAGTTGCTTTTACGATAGCTTCGGCGAAATTGCGGCAACCTGCAAAACCACAGCCTCCGCAGTTGGCGCCGGGCAACTTGTCGTTGACCTCATCAATGCGCGGATCTTCAATAACCTTAAATTTCTGAGCTATAAAATAGAGAATGATGGCGGCTGCAGCGCCGATGCCGCTGAGCGAAACGATGGACACCAACATGACATTACTTACCACGGATGCTCCTTTCTGTATATTTTAAATTCGAATTCGAGAAATCATTTATTTACAAGGACTTAAGATTTACTTTTGTTAAAAGCACTGCAAAAATAGAAACAATAAAAATTATGGGGCTTATTTATAAATGTTCTAAAAGGTTTTATAAAATGCACTTTATCAGTAGTATATAGGCTGTCATCAGCTACTGGTAAAATGCTAAAGTATTTAATCTAATTGAATTTCAATAAGATAAAAATGCTATTTGGAATTTATTTAAATTGAGAGGGAGATGGTGATAACCTATTGGGGGGAGTTAAGGGCCTAAGTTATCACGAGATACTGCTAAAATAGATTCACTGAATTATAACTACTTATGTATTTTTCACAAGCAGTCAAAACCATCCTAAGCAATTTCATTACTTTTGCTCCATACCTTTTAAAGCAAACCTTTAATTCTTTTTGGCAATTACCCATTATGGATCAGCAAGCAAAGCCAATATTCAACAAACGCATTTTCTGGGATGTGGATTTTGAGCAGTTAGATTATGACGCCAAATTGAATTTTGTGATTGAAAGGGTTTTTGAACGCGGCGATGTGGAAGACATCCGCCAGTGCCGGCGTTATTATGGTGATAATAAGGTGAGCGAGGCTCTCCTTGCTGCTAAGTTCCTGCCTGAGCATCGGATTTTTCTGGCAAGTGCAGTGATCAATAAACCTGTAGAAGAATTCAGATGTTACACATTAAGACAGTTGAACCCCACACTTTTTCCATACTGAAGAAATTAATGGAAATTCCATCACTGCAACCCTTCTCGTTGGTTGGAGGTACTGCCTTGACATTGCGATATGGCCATCGCAGTTCTGTTGACCTGGAACTATTCTCTCACCAAAAATTTGATCATTCCCTGATTGAGCATGAATTATTAAAAACATTTGGAAGCTCATTTACTTTCGAAAGCGGGCATACACAAACCGGTATTTTCTGCTTTATTGAAGAGACCAAGGTTGATATTGTTCATTACCCTCACCTGCCTATCAGTAATATAGAATTATTTACAGGAATCAGAATGTATAACGATGCAGACATTGCCGCAATGAAAATTCAGGCTATTTTGGGTAGAGCCAGGAAAAAATATTTTTGGGATATTCATGAGTTGCTTCAACATCATACACTTCAACAGATAATTGACTGGCACAAACAAAAGAACCCCAATCAGATGCTGGCTATAAGTATTCCCAATGCTCTCAGCTACTTTGTTGAGGCTGAGGATAGTGAATCTCCAGTGAGTTTTAGAGGCCAGACCTGGGATCAGGTTAAAAAGGATATTTCAAAGGCAGTTCGGGATTATCTAAGATGAAATAGCATTACGATCCCCCTACTCAATCTCAAACCTGAAAGTATTCCTCAGTTTTTTTCTCATCGCATAAAGGATCAGATAATAAGGAAAAAGCAACAGTAGGGAAATCAACCCGGACTGCAGTTCGCTGCCGGTGAGATAGCTGAACAGAAATAGTGAAGCCATCACTATTACAAATGGCAGCAGATATCCGAGCCACAATGCCTTGTTGCCCATTGAGGTTGACATATTGATGGTAACTACTTCACCGGGTTTGTAGTTCGTAGGGGTTGCATGCTGCACCTCGATGATCTTTTCCTGCACATCGCTGAGGTTGCAGATGCTTTTAGTCTGGCAGGAAGCGCAGGCGGATTTGGATTCGATACTTACCAGTACGCGGTCGTCTTCGCATTTTACGACGATTCCCTGGTGGCAAATGTTGTTTTCTTTCATCATTCAATTTTTAAGTCCCAAATTCCAAATCTCAAGCCCCAAGGGGAATTTACCAATTTTGTATGATTAAACTGAATTTCCAGAACACAAAACCTAATGCAATCTTCCCTTGGAATTTGGGATTTGAGACCTGGTTCTTGGGTCTTTTCACGGCGTTGAAACCGAAACCGGCAACACCTTCCCATTAAAATATTTATGGCCTTTTACTAAAAAATCCGCAACAAACACTGCCATCTCTGATGCAGAAAGCGGAGCTTGGTATCCGGGGAATGCTGCAGCAAGCATCTCAGTTTGAACCGCTCCAAAAGCAAGGCAGTTTACGCTGATCTTTCTATCTTTGAGTTCTTCAGCAAGGCACTCCGTAAGGATGGCCAGCGCTCCTTTGCTGGCACTATAAAGTGCGAGTCCCGGAAACTTGGCGCTGCCTTGCACCCCGCCCATGCTTCCTGCATTTATAATGTGCGAACCTTTGTTCATTAACGGCAGTAGATCTCTGATTATCCGGAATGGGGCATCAAGATTGGTTCGCATTACAAGGTTAAAATCTTCGTCGCTGCATTCGGCAAAAGGCTTGTTAACCAGAGCCCCGGCATTGTTAAAAAGACCGTCAATTCTGAAATCCAATTCGCTGAGGAAAGGGATGAGATTGTTTTTGATGCTGCCGTTTACAATATCAAATTTTAAGGGGATAATTTCTGAAACAAGAGGATTAGCCTTTGTAGCCAGCTCATGAAGTTTTTCAATATTCCTTGAGATCGCAATGATGCGGTTTCCCGGCAACTTTCCCAAGTGCCTTACAGTCTCAAATCCAATTCCTTTTCCGGCACCGGTAACAATTAAATCCATTTGGTGTTTTTATATGGTGATTTACAACTTTAGATGATTTTATACGCTGATAATCTGGTATTCGATGCAGTTCATTGATTTTTACCTTATCATCTTAAGCTTGCATCATGCAAAGTTAAGTTTTTATAGGTATATCCTAACGCTTGTTTTTTCTTTACTTTTGGTGCGAACTTTCAATACGGACTGAAATTTCAAAACATGATCTCACTCATCGTCGCCATAGCGCAAAACAATGTAATTGGCAAAGATAATAAGCTGGTGTGGCATCTTCCGGCTGATCTGCGTTATTTCAAAAACACCACAATGGGGCATACATTGATCATGGGTCGTAAAACTTTTGAGAGTTTTGGTAAGCCGCTTCCGGGTCGCAAATCTATAGTGATCACACGGCAGAAAGACTGGCAGCATGAAGGTGTTACAGTAGTTCATTCATTGCAGGAAGCAATAGGTTCCGCACCTAAAAATGAAGAGGTTTTTATTGTTGGAGGGGCAGAGATTTACCGGCAAGCCATGCCGTTTTGCCAGAAAATGTATATCACTATCATCCACCATGATTTTGAAGGCGACACTTATTTTCCGCCAATTGACTATTCGCAATGGAGGCTGATGAGCGATGAAATGCACATGCCCGATGAAAAAAATCCATGGTCTTATAGTTTCAGAATATTTGAAAGAACCCCTCAACTGTAACTATTTCCCTTCGCCCATGCCCTAAGCCCAACGCTCCATGCCCACTGCTCTTTACTTCAAGCTCTTCTCCTAGGTTTTCTGTTTTTTCTTTCTTGCAGCTGGAAACAACACATTATTTAATATGAGCCGGTAGCCGGGCGAGTTTGGATAAAGATCGAGGTTGGTTGGCGGATCGCCGACAAAATGCTGGTAATCTTCGGGATCATGCCCACCAAGAAAAGTAAATGTACCGTTTCCAAATGCTCCGTGAATGTAGCGGGCTTCGTTCCACGCTTTATTTTCTCCGAGGATAGTTACAGTAGGTTTGATATATTGTTTTCGGAACGCCGTTGATTGACCCATAAAACCTTTTACAACCGTTTCGTGGTTTTGGTTCAGCATAGTTGGAACCTGATCCCACTTGGCTGAGAATTCAAACAGGCTAAAGAGATCCAAAGCCTGGTTGCGGCCTGTTTTTGGAACATCCAGGCTTGATTTCGCATACTCATAAGGGTTCATGACCAATTGAAAATCCTGGAAGGCAAAAGTCTTGCTAAAATCAAGTTTTTGCTGTGCGTTTGGGTCAGGAGGATCGCCATCGTACATTACATCACAGATGTCAACTCCTTCTGCAGCAAGCGCAATATCGAGGCTTTCAGGCGCTGAACACATGGAAAAAAGATACCCGCCCCCGGCAACAAACTCCTGTATTTTCTTTGCTACCGAAAGTTTTAGATGAGAAATCTTGGTAAACCCATGTTTGTTGGCAATATTGGTCAGCGTGCGGAATTCCTCCTGATACCAGGCTGCATTGCGGTAATTGGCATAAAACTTTCCGAGTTGCCCTGTAAAATCTTCATGGTGAAGATGGAGCCAGTCATACATGGGAAGAGCCCCATTCATTATCTCATCGTTATATATTTTTTCGTAAGGGATCTCTGCATAAGTGAGGGCGAGGGTAACTGCATCATCCCAGGGTTGGCTGAGCGGTGGCGTATAAACTGCAATGTTGGGCGCTTTATGAAGTTTTACCTCATCCATGTTGACGTTTGGATCAGCAATTTCATTCAGGATTGCCGCGGCCTGCACATCGGCAATTACCTGGTAGGATACATCACGGATAATGCACTCATTTTCAAATGTTTTATGATGCTGAAACATAAAACTGCCGCCACGGTAATTCAGCAGCCAGCTTATTTCTGTTTCGTATGTAAGCACCCAATAAGCGATGCCATAAGCTTTAAGATGGTTTCGCTGGGAGTTATCCATCGGGATCAGAATATAAGCCCCAAATCCCTGGGCATAAATAATTAATACGAAAAAGAATAGGAGAATTAGTCGTTTCATTGGCATCAAGGCATTGGTTGAAATAGAAAACTATAACGCTTGAGTCACGGAATTAGTTTAGTAAGCACTTTCTGCACTTTGCTCTCTGCTTCACGCCCTTAGCCCCAAGCTCTATGCACCATGCTCCACGCCCCACGCCCCTAGAACGGTTGGTCGTCGTCAGACGAATCATCCATCTCGTTAATTTTACTCTGGTAGGTAACAGTATTCTGATTGCCTTGATAAGGATGCTGCTGGTTGTAACCCGGGTCGCTTTGATAGTTCTCTTCCAGATCCATGAAGCGGGCAAACTGATCAACGAAGCGCAGGTTAATATCTGCAAGCTTGCCGTTCCTATGCTTTGCAATACTTATTTCTGCGATCCCGGCCAGGGAGTTCCCCTCACTGTCCTCGGTGATTTTGTAATATTCCGGGCGGTAGATAAACAAAACCATATCGGCGTCCTGTTCGATGGCGCCTGATTCACGAAGGTCGGAAAGAATTGGCTTTTTTGAACCGCCACGGGTTTCAACGGCACGGCTTAATTGCGACAGGGCAATGATCGGGATATTCAGTTCTTTGGCAAGCGCTTTCAGCGATCTTGAAATATTGCTAATTTCCTGTTCGCGATTTCCCCTGTTTTCACCGCCACCCGACATCAACTGCAGGTAGTCAACCACGGCAAGTTGAATATCATATTGTGCTTTCAAACGCCGGCATTTGGCCCGGAGTTCAAAAATCGTCAGTGCCGGTGTATCGTCAATGAGCAGCTTGGCATCTTCCAGATTTTTTATTTTAGCATTGAGTTGATGCCATTCATGGTTTTCAAGTGTTCCTTTTTTCAGTTTATCGGCCGGAAGCATGGTTTCGGCTGAGATCAAGCGGGTCACAAGTTGAATAGCCGACATTTCAAGAGAAAAAACAGCCATAGGCCTTTTGAAATCAACGGCAATATTTCGGGCCATTGTAAGTACGAAAGCCGTTTTACCCATACCAGGCCTGGCTGCAATAATGATGAGGTCAGAAGGTTGCCATCCGTTTGTGATGCGATCCAATGCGGAAAATCCGGATGGAACCCCACTAAGGTGACCTTCCATATTTTTTGCTTTCTCAATATTTTCAACGGCTTCCTTTATAAGTGAAGGCATGTCCTGAAAATTGCGCCTGAGGTTGGTTTCGCTCAACGAAAACAGGTTTTGTTCAGCTTTGTCGAGCAAGTCGAAAACATCGGTGGTGTCTTCAAAGGAATCGCGGATGATTTCTGATGAGGTTCGGATCAACTCACGCTGAATATATTTCTGCATCAGGATGCGGGCGTGATATTCAATGTTGGCGGCCGAAGATATCCTGTTTGTAAGTTGCGTAATGTAATATGGCCCGCCTACAATTTCAAGCTTGCCATTGGTTTTCAGCTGGTTGGTGACGGTGAGGATATCAACAGGTTCAGTCTTTTGAAAGAGTTGCGTAATGGCTTCAAAAATAATATGGTGAACTTCCTTGTAAAAGGTATCGGGCTTTAAAATGTCAATTACCGCTGTGAGTGCATCTTTTTCGAGCATAATAGCTCCGAGTACGGCTTCTTCGAGCTCAATAGCTTGTGGCGGCAATTTGCCATGATCCATCAGATCATTAGTAACAGCGGGCTTTTTGAGGCGACGGCGGGTGCTATCGGCAAAGGTGTTTTTTTGTTCTTCCATGGGGTCAAAAATAGGGATATTAAAACAGGTTTGGCTGTGAAATGTGCGAGAATATTTTTCAACAATTCGCTACAATCAACTAATCAATTGGTTGGAAATTTTGGCTCAGTTATTATTTTCAAATACTTAAAAAATGCTGACATCTTTTGAATCTGAAAATGCGAGCTTGCTTGCATCCTGATCATGAAATCTTCCTGCTCCTTACTCTTTCCTGACACAATGTTATAAGCTGATGAAGCTTCAAGTTCGCTGGCAAACAAGTCTTTTACAGAAGTACTGAAAGATGCGACAGTAGGAATCTCCGGAAGTTCATTTTTCTGGTTTGCCTGAGGGTCGTAATAATAATTGCTTTTCAAAACTGCAGACAGATCTAATATTGTTTTATTCGAACCTGGCTGAATAGTAGAATTTAAAACCGAAACTTTATCAATTAAGAATACGTCATCAAACAGAATGATGCTCTTGCTGGTTTCGAGGATTTCAATGAGCAATTGATAGAAAACTGGCAATGAATTTTGACCAGGTTCAAAATAATGATGCTTTAATTCTGGTTCAGAAAAGGAACGATACGCATGGCCAGTGCTTAGAAAAAACGGCAACTTCTCATATGGCCTCGTCCCCGCATATAGTGGTACAGCCGGCCGATGATACCAAACTTTAAGGAAGCATACAGCATATTCAATCTTTTCAATGAATCCGCGGATGAATTCCTTGTCAATGAAGGGTGTTGCGGTTTTGTGTGCCTGGAGTTTCATTTTCTGAACCGGGTCGGTAAGGAAATCATCAGGAATATCCACCAGCAGCAAAATACTTTTTGAGTACAACTCAAACTTTTGTTCCTCATTTAACAATTGCAGTTCGAAAATGGAGTTTTTGGGAATGTGCTTCCAGCAATGCCCCTGGAAATCGCAGGGGTAGGGCTTGTTGCAATGCGGGCCGATGTCAATGGCCGGAGATTTTGAAAGTTCGGTAACTTTGAGTTGGGCGGCAATTTCTTCGGCTATCATGGGCTGCCTTGATCTGGCTTCTTCAAGCACACTTTGTGTGATGAAAAGTTGGTTCAGATCAAGTTCCGCTTGCCGCACATAATCCTTGTTCATATAAATAATGGAGAAGTCTTCTAGGTCAACACCGCAATTGCTGATCACATGGTATTGCAGAGCTGCATCATTGAGATAGGTTTCGCTGATTGAGAGTGAACTTTTTACTTCGTAACCATACCATTTCCCATCTCTGTGTTCAAGAATATCCAAAGCCACCACAACAGAATCATTACTGAAATAGGCTTCGTAAATAACCGGATGTTTCCTGGCTACAAGTTCACGGGTTGTTTCTACCGCACGGGCAGTTTGAAAGTGGATTGGAGGACTTGCATCAAACCCATTTGGGAACAATTGTCTGGCCAAAACACCCACATTGGTGCCGCGTTTAAACTTTGCCAATTGTTCAGGCAAGAGTTTATCGCGCAGGAAATATCTATGCTTATAAAGGTAAAGCGATTTATGGCATTGCATTCCACGGATAAATGTGGATTTGGAAAGTAAATTTTTCTTCATTCCTGTATTCGATTGTTTGAGAAATGGCCTTAACAGAATTTCCGTTTGGCTGGAGCTTAATTCATGCTTCTTAAAACTTCGATTCCATTATTCATAACATATTTTACAAGCCCATGTTCTCTGGCAATAAAAATTTCCCTGATTGTAAAATTTGTCCAATTTTCAGGAAAATCATTTATTGTAAACTTCAAAACCTCGTCATACGTGAAACCGTTCAGTTCAAGATGATTTAGCATTTCAACAGTTGACTCAATGATGATGTAACCGGAGTATCCTTCGTCTGTCATCGTCTTTGATTTATAGCCAAATGGCGTGTCAAGCCTTGAAATTTCGTTGTATTTCAAATCGTAGGCAAAGGTAATCCCATCAAGGTTCACATATAATTCATCGCCAAACGGAGGGTAATTGGCGCTCAAAGAAAGACTGAATCTATGACTGTAAGTGGATGAAAAAGCCTGGTGAAATGACTCCCTTTTGCTTACTTCGGTTGTAACAAAGAAGTACCCACTGGCGCCTTCACTAAACTCATGATCGCTGGAGTACAATAAAAAACTTTCTGAAATTCCATTATTGTCTGCCATGATTATGCCGCTGCCAACATCTCCATCATACAACCAACCTTTGTTCCCATCTTCAATCTTATAAACTTTTTCTTTTGGCAGATTGCAGGCTGCAAGCGAAGCCATCAGCGCAACCAATATGAAAGTATTAATCAATAATGCTATAGTATTCTTCATTCGACATTTTAATAAAGATTATACCTTCAGTTCGGTTGTAATACACACTATCAACCTTGATGGGTTCATTGTAAAGGTTATGGTTGTATGGTTTGATCCTGAAAACATCATAATAATACGTGCTGCCAATCTGTATCGAGTCGGCATAATCAAGAAATACTGAGTATTGATGCTTGTGAACCGGGATGTTGAGAAAGTATTTGCCAACATTGCAGGAAAACCCATATTGAATAGTGTCAGCGTTTGATAGCCAAAAGTCAATGCTGAAAACAGGATAATCAGGGGTCAGTTTGGTTGAGTTGATTTCATAACTGATTGTGTGATCACAACAATAGTGGCAATCCTCTACTTCCGTTTCTGAAAACCGTGTGGAAGCAAAGTTGATTATTTGTCCATTGGAATGCTGAAGCGAGTAAACATTTCCATCTGCATAAGGAACCATCGCAAGTATGCTATCTGGCAACGGTCCGTTGTCGAGCACAATCGGATCATCGCATGGCACGCAGCCATACAGCAGCAACACTAAAAATAGGTTGGTTCTCATGAAATTAATGATTGGTAGATTGTTTCTTAATCTGCGATCACAATTTTCTGGTTGACGTTACCCGACCCGATTGCAAGGTTGATAATATACACGCCGGCAGTAAGGGATTTGCCATTTTCATGCGTAGCATTCCAGTTATAAGTGTGGGAACCGCCAGGATGATTTCCTGAAGCCAGGGTAGCAACAAGCATTCCGTTGAGGCTGTATATTGCAAGATTGACATTGGATTCGCTTGCCATGTAAAACGAAATTTCAATTTCCGAGGTAGCTGCTCTTGAAAATGGATTAGGCGCAGGTGGTTTGAGCACAACAGCATTGCTCTTTATTTGCTGAGCTGTTTCATCATATCCTGTGAGAAGACCAAGATCAAGCTTGTAAGCTGAACAACCATAAGTTCCTGCCACAATGCTGCGGGTTGGATGATGAATTTTCAGATCCGTTACCGGCACATTCGGAATACCCTGCGATAAACCCCACCATTGCTCCCCGCCATTTTCTGTGTAAAATATCCCGGCATCGGTTCCCACAAACAAACGGTTCTGAACACCGGGATCGGCAATAATAACATTCACAGGTAACTCAGGCAGGTTGCCATTGATGCTTTCCCAATCCTGGCCAAGGTTTGTGGATCGAAACACATAAGGATGCGGCTCATCCCATCTGAACCCCGATACTGTAGCATAAATAGTGTTAATTTCAAACGGATCGAAAGCCACCCGTGTGATCCAGCGCACAGGCAGGCCCGCAGAGATATCCGCCCAGTTCAGGCCTCCGTTTGCAGTAATGTGAACGCGCCCATCATCAGATCCGGTAAGCAGGTAGTTTGGATTAAGTGTAGAGATTGCCAGCGTGCTTAGCGTACTGAATCCGGAAGCACCAAGGTTGTTAGTAAGATCACTGCTGATAGCCGTCCAGGAATTGCCCCGGTTCGTGGTTTTCCAAACCCGGTAAGTTCCGAAAAACAAAGTTTGATTATTATCAGGATGCATGACAAAAGGTGAGGACCAATTGGTGCGGTCGCCTGAAAAATCATCAGCTATGTACGAGAAGTTATTTCCTCCGGTGGTTGACCGGTAAAGATTTCCCCATTGTGATTCAGCATAAATGGTGTTGGAGTTGGTGTAATCTACCAGGCAATAGAATCCGTCGCCGTCAAGGATGCGCTGCCAGTCGGTGAGTGAGCCGGTAAGCGTTCGCACCGTATTGTTATCCTGGGTTCCGCCATAAATTCTTTGTGGGTTCAGGTAATCAATTTCGATGGCGTAAAATTGGGTCATTGGCAAGTTATTGACTTTGTTCCACGAGTTGCCATAATTGGAACTCGTGTATAAGCCGCCATCATTTCCATGAACAATAAACCCTGTGTTCGGATCAATATACATGGCATGATTATCAACGTAAATTTCATCTATATTGAAGTAACCGGCGATTTGTGTGTAAGAACTGCCGCCATTATCTGAGCGGTAAAGGTCAACACCAAGCATGAAGATGCGGTTGTCGTTGAGCGGATCAACCCTGATCTGGCCAAAGTACCAGCCGAAAGTACTGTTCATGTCCGAAAGTGCACCATCATTGGTTTGTTGCCACGATGCTCCTCCGTTGATTGTTTTATAAACACTTGCAACAACGTTTCCACTCATATTGCGGTCAATAAATGCATACACGATTTCCGGGTTGTTCTGCGCAATGGCCAGCCCGATGCGCCCTTTCTGGCTTCCGCCGGGAAGCCCGTTTTCCAGCAAAGTCCATGTATCGCCTCCATCCATGGTTTTGTAAATACCTGAAGTTGGCCCGTGCGAACGCCGGTAAGTAATGCCGCGCATGCGTTCCCACATGGCAGCATAAAGAATGTCCGGATTGGAAGGATGCTGCACAATATCAACTCCAGCCGTGGAGTCCGAAACAAACAATACCTGCTCCCAGGTACTACCGGCATCTTCGGAACGGTAAATACCACGTTGCTCATTGGGTGTGAACAGGGTTCCGCAGGCGGCAGCAAAAACACGCTGGCTATTGGAATGGTCAACCAAAATGCGACCAAAATATGCCGATTGCTCAAGCCCGATAAAGTCCCATGAAAGACCTGCATCACTTGATTTATACAAACCGTTGCCGATAAAGCTGTAACTTGATGCATTGGCTTCACCGGTTCCGGCATATAATACGTTCTGATCAGCAGGGTCAATGGCCAGCGCTCCAATCGAAATCACAGGGGCTTCAGTGAAAACATTTTCCCAGGATAATCCGTTGTTGGTTGTTTTTAGTATGCCGCCGGATGCTGCACCAATATACATGGTGGTTGGATTATCAGGATGTATGGCAATGTCGGTAATGCGACCACCAATATTCTTTGGCCCGGCCAGTTCCCACGAAGCCCTGAAAGAGGGTGAATTGTCATGCAACGTTCTGGCCTGCCGGAGTGAGTGTAAGTAATGCTCATGACTGAATTTGGAATTGGGATAGAGCTTTTGCTTGGCCATCCAGTCGTTAGGCACCATCTTTGGCTCCTTGTTTTCAGGCAAGGATTGGAAAAGTGGTTTTTCATTGGAAATGGTGGCAAGATAGAAAGTAATCCCGGCTATTCCTAGAACCAGAGCTAGTAGGCTAAGTAGAGTTGTTCGGCGTAATCTGAGTTTGTGCATCGCTGAATATATTGGTGTTAGAGTAAATTAGTACATTGGGCTTACTCGCCCATCAAAATCAACTTACCCGAAGAACTCCGGCCCTGCAACAATACTTCATAAATGTAAATGCCTTGGCGCAGTTTTTTTCCATGATTGTTAGTACCGTTCCATTTGATTTCATGTTGGCCCTGCTGATACATCTTTTCCGGCAACTGCCACACATTGGTTCCCGAAATGTCAATAATATTAATGCTCATTGAAGCTGCAAATGGCAGATTTACTGTAATGGTTGTTTCTTCCGTAAACGGATTCGGAAAACTGCTGACCATGAAAGTGTTTCCTTCTGGTTTCTGAGGATCATCAATCCCTACAAAAGTATCCACTCCGCCTGAATAGCAAACAACTTTACCATTTCTTCCACCGGCAATCATTTCCCATGAATGGTCGCCTGTAATATCCGGAATAACACCGATGGCATCAATAGCCTCTCCATAATTCTGCGAGAAAAGGTCTGTACCGTCGGTTCCTTTCAGGAAATAGACAAAATTGCTTTGGAACAGGGTTCCAACCACAACATCATTAATGTTGTTTCCGCTCACATCGGGGATGCGTGCCACATTCCAGGGTTTATCGGGTAATGATTTTGTCCAGATTTGCGAACCATCATAACCATTGATCACCATGGCTACGGTTCCGGAGTGGCCGGGTATGATATCTGCATAGCCATCGCCGTTCACATCATCAAGGCTCGCGAATTTTACAATCAGGTTGTTTCCTAAATATCCCTGGTGCAACACCGAGCCATTTACCGGGTTCATCAGGTAATAATTACCGTTAAAACTTCCTGCAATGATATCGGGTACTCCATCGCCGTTGATATCATCAAGGGTTTCTATGGCAAATACTGAAATACCTGAAGTGGTGTAAGACCACAAAATGCCACCGTTGGTTCCATTGATTCCTGCTACCCTTCCTGCACTTCCGCTTTGGTTGTCGCCGGCAGCAATTACATCAGGAATTCCGTCATTATTAAAATCTTCAACACCCATTACGGCAAAAGCTGCTGCACTGAAGAAGGATTCCCAGATTGGATTTCCAATTTTGCCATCAAGGCAATAAACCCTGCGTGGGCCGGTGCCGTTGCCATCATCTCCTGTTGCTGCCAATACATCGGGAAATTCATCTCCGTTGTAATCAAACTTTGTATCAACGGCATAAACCCATCCACCTCCACCTATGTTTGTAGTGCTGTGTTTCCATAAAATTTCACCTGTTTTCCCGCTTAGGGCTACTATTGAGCGATCACCGCCCGTGGTTCCCACTACAACATCGGTATAGCCATCTTCATTGATGTCTTCAATGAGTGTAAGTGCAGTTTGCTGGTAGATATTACCGGAATAAATTTCCCGTGCCCAAAGTACTTGTCCCTCACCGGACGCATTGCCATTAAAACACCTTACGTTATTATCTTCGGAGCAAACTATGTAATCAGCTATTCCATCTCCATTAATATCTGGAATATAATGCATGGCTTTTGGGCTGTTATCGAAACCATTCGTAATAACATGCTGCCATAAATTGGTGCCGATAGGGTAGGGGCCATCCTGTCCGGAGCCTGCCAGCTCAACGAGTAAAGGATTGTTGGGCAGGTCATTGCTTTCGATGCTCAGTGTAGCCTCATAGGGCATGCCTTGTGAAGGCCAGAACCAGACATTGAAATATGCCTGTGCGAGCGGAGCCAGGTTTATCGGCAGGCTGACATTGTCTTCTACATAAAAATTTGGATCGTCAACCGTGATTGAATTAATTGTCAAAACAGCATTTCCAGTATTCTGAACCTCCATCGTCCAACGTTTAGTAGCATTGGTACGGATGGTTCCATAATTATGGCTTGAAACCGGCAAGTGAATATTGGGGCCATCAATTACTCCATAACCATTCATGGTGATGCTTACCGATGGGTTCACAGGATCGTTTGATACAACCTGGGCGCTGCCATTCAATGGTCCGGCTGCCTGTGGTGCGAACACAATTGGAATTGTTGCCGATTGTCCGTTTGGAATTATAACCGGAAAAGTAGCTGTGCTATACACCGGAAAATTGGGTGGGAAAAGAATATTGCTGACTTCCAACGGCGCTGTACCGGTGCTTTGCACAAGCAAATTCCAGGTTCCTGTAGAACCAACGGTAACATTTCCAAAGTCCCATGAGTTAACCGGTACCTGAATTGCAGGAGTTCCTGCTCCACCTGGATCAACTTTATAAAGTGTGCTGTTTGCACCCAGCGGCCCATCAACATACCAGAGATAAGTTCCATCAAATACAATCCCTGCCGGACGCTGATTCTCGGCATCATGACTTTCGAGGACAGTGCCGGTTTGATCAACTTTATTAATCTTGTAGGCATTGTAATCAACAATCCACAGGTCATTGCCCTGCAGGCAGATGTCCCAGGGCTGATCGTGTGGCGGAGCAAATTGTTGGAGAATGGCGCCGGCGTTGGTAACTTTATAGACCACGCCTGGATCCGGATAGTAAACATTAACCCAAAAATCACCATTATCGTAGGCTATGCCCGACATGTACTGAGCCGGAAGTGTAAACTGTGAAACAATATTTCCACTCAAATCAAGCTGCAGAGCATAAGAAGGACCGGACGTTCCACGGTCAATGATCCAAAGATGCTGCCCATCGTAAGTCATGCCATATGAATCGCCTATTGATGGATTGGAGAATTGCAGTTGGTTTGTTCCGCTTACCGGATCGAACCGATACACTTTGTCACCGTTTGCACCGTAAATACCAAAGTAAAGGTAGGTTCCATCCCATGCCAGTCCGGAAGCTTTGCCCGGAACGGTGTATGTTTCGAGGATAGTCCAGCTTCGCTCACCGGTCTGGCTTTGAGCTGTCTGGAACAGCATCAGGCTGATAACGATTAAAATAATTTGTAAAGCTTTGTTTTTCATGACTTTAATATTGGTTAAAGGATTATAATAATTTGCAGGTCGTCAAAGAGAAATCACTCAGACTGCTTTTTCAGCAGCAAAAAAAAAGTTAGCCTGTAAAGGTATGAATATTTTTTAGGTTGTACTTTGACCAGTTTTATTCGTAAAATCTCTCGCTACGAGGTGAAGTTGCGAAGAGAGTTTAGAAGTTTAGAAGTTTAGGGTGTTTAGAGAGTTGAGCGGTGTGTAATGATCGCAAAAAACCGGTTTCGTTCTTCTTTCCTGTAATTGTTTAATTTCGCAACCGAATTATAATAAAGCAACTATGGAGATTTTGATTGAAAGCATTAAGGAATTAATTGGCATTGATGATGGAAACCGGCTTTTAGCCAGGGGTAAGGAAATGGGCAGGCTTAATACTTTGAAGAATGCCTGGCTGCTCATCGAAGACGGTAAAATCGCTGACTTTGGAAGCATGCGAGACTTATCATTAAAAAATATAAATACGGAAAAATTAGAAAAGATTGATGCCAGCGGTAAAATGGTATTCCCATCATTCTGCGACTCCCACACCCACCTTGTGTATGCTGGAAGCCGCGAAATTGAATACATTGATAAGATAAAGGGCTTGAGTTATGAAGAGATTGCCAAACGCGGTGGAGGGATTTTGAATTCCGCAAAGCGTTTGCATGATACATCTTTTGACAGCCTCGTTGAACAGGCACAGGCAAGGCTAAATGAAATTATTGGCTTTGGAACCGGCGCCGTTGAAATCAAAAGCGGTTACGGTCTGAACACCGAAGACGAATTGAAAATGTTGCGTGTGATCCGAAAGCTGAAAGAAGTTTCTCCGCTCACTATAGTGGCTACATTTCTTGGAGCGCACGCTGTTCCGCTCGAATATAAAGGCAGGCAGGGCGAATACGTTGATCTGATCATCAATGAAATGATCCCGGCAGTTGCTGCTGAAGATCTTGCCGATTATATTGATGTTTTCTGTGATAAAGGATTCTTTACAACCGAAGAAACCGAACGCATTCTGATGGCTGGCATAAAATACGGCCTGCGTCCAAAAATACATGCCAATGAATTGGATTTTTCAGGTGGCATTCAGGTGGGCGTAAAATACAACGCCCTTTCTGTTGACCACCTCGAATATACAGGTGATGATGAAATTACATCATTGCTTGATTCTGATACCATGCCTACCTTGTTACCGGGCGCATCTTTTTTTCTTGGTCTGATATATGCCCCTGCCCGGAAAATGATTGATGCAGGATTACCTGTGGCAATGGCAAGTGATTTTAATCCTGGTTCATCTCCTTCGGGAAACATGCAACTGATCCTCTCCATGGGTTGCATCAAATATCGTATGACCCCAGAGGAAGCATTTAATGCTACAACCATCAACAGCGCTTATGCTATGGGCCTGAGTGAAGAAATGGGCAGTATTGCAATTGGCAAAAAAGCCAATCTTTTCATTACACAGCCCATCCCTACATACGCTTTCATGCCTTATGCCTATGGCAGTAATAAGGTTGAAACGGTAATCCTAAATGGTAGGGTCGTTAAATGAAAAGAAGTGTTTTCATTCTGCAAACAACCTTTTTAATATCAGATTTTCGGTAACATTCAGCATGATGGGGTTTTCGGAATTCTCATCCAATTCTTACATTTGCAACCGGCAATTCCAATCTTAATTACTCTTAACAGAACTTAAAGATTATGCAACAACTTATTGAATGCGTCCCCAATTTCAGTGAAGGCCGCGATATGGCAATCATTAAACAAATTACCGATCAGATTGAAAGCGTTGAAGGTGTAAAACTGCTTGATGTTGATCCCGGTGCAGCAACTAACCGCACAGTAGTTACAATGGTTGGAACACCGGAAGCGGTGATTGAGGCTGCTTTTCTCGCTGTGAAGAAAGCATCCGAAATTATTGATATGCGCAAACACAAAGGCGAGCATCCCCGCTTTGGAGCTACAGATGTTTGCCCGCTAATTCCGATTTCAGGAATTACCATGGAAGAAACCGTTGAATACGCACGAAAACTTGCTAAAAGAATAGGGGAGGAGTTGGGTATTTCAGTTTATTGCTATGAGAATGCTGCACAGTTTCCTGAACGAAAGAACCTTGCAAATTGCCGCGCAGGCGAATACGAAGGGCTACCCGAAAAGCTTGCGAACCTAACATGGAAACCCGATTTCGGGCCTGCTACCTTCAATGCCAGATCAGGCGCTACAGCCGTTGGCGCGAGGGATTTTCTGGTTGCTTATAATATCAACCTGAACACAACTTCCACCCGTCGTGCTAATGCAATTGCTTTTGATATCAGGGAAAAGGGACGGCCAAAAAGAGAAGGCAACCCGATTACCGGCAAAATTCTGAAAGACGAAAAAGGAAACCCGGTGTATATTCCCGGTTCGCTGAAAGAGTGCAAAGCCATTGGTTGGTTCATCGAAGAATATGGGATTGCACAGATTTCAATTAACCTTACAAATATAAGTGTGACCCCGGTTCATGTAGCTTTTGAAGAAGCCTGCACCAAGGCTCAGGAAAGGGGCATTCGTGTTACCGGTTCTGAACTTGTTGGTTTGATCCCTTTGAAAGCAATGATTGACGCTGGCAAATATTTTCTCAATAAGCAAAATCGTTCCCTGGGAATTTCAGAAGATGAGATCATAAAAATCGCAATAAAATCGCTGGGACTTGACGATCTGAAACCTTTCAAACCAGAGGAAAAGATCATTGAATATATCCTCCGCGATAGAAATGAGAAAAAGCTTGTGGATATGACCTGCAAAGGGTTCGCAAATGAAACGGCTTCGGAATCACCGGCACCCGGCGGCGGGTCTATTTCGGCTTATGTTGGCGCTTTAGGAGTATCGCTTGCAACCATGGTTGCGAATTTATCATCGCACAAAGCCGGATGGGATGATCGCTGGGAAGAGTTCTCTATCTGGGCCGAAAAAGGCCAGCAATTAAAAGATGAAATGTTGCACCTGGTTGATGAAGACACTAACGCTTTCAACCGCATCATGGATGCTTTCGGTTTACCAAAAGCTAATGAAGAGGAAAAAAAAGCACGCAAAAATGCGATCCAGGATGCAACACGTTATGCTACTGAAATTCCTTTCAGGGTAATGGAAAAGGCGCACAAATCAATGGAAGTGATTAAAGCGATGGCCGAAACGGGCAACCCCAATTCGGTTTCTGATGCCGGTGTTGGAGCGCTTTGTGCCAGAGCCGCCGTGATGGGCGCTTACCTGAATGTGAAAATCAATGCAGCCGGTTTGGAAGACAAAGTTTTTGCTGCAAAAATTATTGAACAAGGCGCCGCGATTGAAAATTCTGCCATCGAACTGGAATCAGCTATCCTTAAAATCGTAAACGAAAAGATAGGCGTATGAAACCATTAGGTTTTGATCCGGGCAAATTTATCCTGAATGAAAGCCACTTTGATCATCAGAGTTTGCTGCACGGGATAAATCATACTTACAGGGTTATGTGCCATGTAATGCTGCTTGGAGAGAAACTGGAATGGGAGCGTGAAACCCGACTCGCATTCTGTGCGGCCTTTATTCATGATATGGCGCGCAAGCATGATGGTTATTGTTCAAAACATGGTTTATGGTCAACTGAGAACAAGCTACCGGTCTTTGCTGAGTTTTTTATGAGCCAGGGTGCGAACGCTTACGAGTTGGAAGAAATTGGAACCGCGGTTAGAAATCATTCCGAAGGTTTTGAACTGCACAAAGATCATGCGTTCTGGAAAACTACTGCCTTGCTGAAAGATGCTGATGCACTCGACCGTATCAGGCTGGGTCACGGCAATCTGAACGTAACTTACTTGCGTCTGGACCCGACTCCAACATTTATTCCTCTTGCTAATGATTTGTATTTTAGCACGTCTGATATTTTAGTGAAGTCTTTCACTAATATGCTTGAAATTGCAAAGAAGAATGAAAGCAATAGAACCTGAGGAAGAATTCCTTTATTATTCAGGTTTAAAATTAAAACATTGGAGCTAGTTCACAGGATTTTTGGTAATGTATTTCTCAAGCATGGCTATTATTTCAGAAGGACGAATGGGCTTCGTAATATGGTCGTTGCACCCGATCTGCTTCGAACGCTCTACTTCTTCAGCCATAGCAAAGGCTGTTTGGGCAATTACCGGTAGGTTCGGGAAAAGGTCCTTGATTTTCTGTGTTGCTTCATAGCCATCCATCACTGGCATCCGGATATCCATGAATACGAGATCAATGTTATTACCGGTTTGGCAGGTTTTGAGTGCATCAAGTCCGTTGGTTACTATTGTAACCCGTGCACCGGTTTTAAGTATAATAGTTTCAAGAAAATAGGCGCTTGAAGGTTCATCTTCTGCAATAAGTATATGAAGTCCCGATCCATCAAAAAGCTTGTTTTCTTCTTCTAAAAGATGTTGGTTGGCGCCCGGCATGCTGTTAACTTGTTCAGATGGCAGTGAAACATAGAAAACAGTACCTGAACCGGGAGTACTTTCAACCCAGATTTTACCACCAAGCATCTCGGTAAGGTTTCTCGATATTGTAAGGCCAAGCCCGGTTCCGCCAAAAATTCTTGCATGTGAGTCGTAAGCTTGCCTGAACCGGTCAAAGACAAGGTTTAGCTTGTCTTCTGGAATGCCCACTCCAGTATCTTTTACATAAAAGGTGATGGCTGGGTCCGGTGTTCCTTCAGGAGCGGATGCAGGCACTTGAAAAGTATATCCAAGTTCAATGAATCCAGCTTCGGTAAACTTCAATGCATTGTTGATCAGGTTCGAAATAATTTGCCTGAACCGGAATGAATCGGTTTTGAGCTCCAGTTTGCCGCCATGATAATTTGGAAACCTGACCTCGATACCGGATTTATCCATTTTATGCCGGTATTCGGTGAAATAGTTAAACAGTTCATCGAGCACTTCATTGATGTTGACAACCTTTTTGTCAATTCTTAGTTGCCCGGCTTCAAGTTTGGCCATGTCAATGATGTCGTCAATAAGGTTGAGCAAAACATTGCCGTTGTTCTGAATGATGTGAATAAAATTCTTCCTGTCCTCTTCATTCAGTCCTTTGTCGGCAAGTAAATCTGAGAACCCAATGATGGCGTTCATTGGTGTTCTGATTTCGTGCGACATATTTGCCAGAAAAGCTGTTTTTAATTTGTCCGATTCAACAGCTTTTTCCTTTGCCTGCCGCAATTCATCTTCGGCCCGTTTCTTCTCGATGCTCAACGCAATCTGGTTCGAAACAAATTTCATGATCTCCAAGTCGTTGAGTGTATAGGCGTTAGGGTTTTCATAATCCTGAATTACCAATGCACCTATTACATCATTTTTAAATCTTAAAGGAACACCTAGCCATGATTTTGAAACGGTTCCATGGATTTCAATCACGCCTTCAGCATTCAACTTCCTGATTTCCTCTTCTCCAACAAGCAACGGCAGATCATTCGAAATAACGTAACCTGTGAGGGTTTTGCCAGCCGGAAATGTTGGAAAATGATCTTTTTGGTCGGCCATAAATGGAAGACTTATCGAATTGTCTTCAGCGTTGTGAAGTGCGATAAGGAAATTATTGGTGTCAATGATTTTTGAAAGCTCCTGTTGGATCAACAAAGAAATTTCCACCAGGTTTCCAGTAAAATTGACTGCATTGGCTATGTTAAAAACAACTTTCTGTATTTCTTCATTCCGCTTGCGCCAATTGATATCTGAAATAAATCCTTCAAGAAAAAGCAGTTCATCATTATCATCGTAGATTCCCCTTCCTTTTTCCCAAACCCAAATATAATCCCCCCTGATCGTCTTCATTCTGAATTCAAATTCATAAGGCTGTTTTTCCTCAACTGCAACCTGAACCAAATCCCATATGTCCTGCCTATCATCAGGATGTATCAATTCACTGTATGCCCTGGATCCCTGTTCAAGGAAATCATCAGGTTCGAAACCCGTGATCGCTTTTATGCCATCGGAGAGGAATTGCATTTCCCAATCCTCATTATTGCGGCAACGGTAAACGATGCCTTGCAGGTTGCTCATGAGCGTTGCAAGTGTGCGCTGGCTTTCACGCACTGTTTCTTCTGAGTGTTTACGCGCTGTGATATCCATTGCTGTAAACATCACTCCTTTTTTATGGTCCTGCGGATCTAGAGGTACTGATCTTAAAAGTATATCAATAACTTCACCGTCTTTTCTATTCCATCGCGATTCAACTTCGCCAACTCCCGAAACTTCTATTTGCCTGTATTTTTCTCTTCCTACGAATTCATACTCAACATCATCAGCATAGAGCATCCGGACACTCTTGCCGATGAGTTCCTCATGGCTGTAGCCGGTCAGATTACAAACCCGCTCGTTCACTTCGATGATTACACGGTTAACAACCATTCCGATGCCAACCGGCGCTGCTTTAAAGATACTTGATAGCCTTGATTCATTCTCCGCTATCCTGAGCATTGCTTCCTTTTGCTCAGTAACATCCATTACTGAGATCATTCCGGCAGGTTTGCCATTGTATTGAATCAATGTTCCGCTCAGGTCAACCCAATGTGTTTTTCCGTTTTTTGATATAATACGAAACTGGTATCTGTCGGGAACTGGTAATCCTTGCTGTCGGGCACGCCCTCTTTCCATAATCATGGACTGGTCATCGGGGTGCACGATATGCCAAAAGTTCATTTCTAGCAGGTTCTCTGGTTCATATCCGGTTATTAGTTTCGCACCTTTGTTGGCATAAACCCAGGTATCGCCCTGGTAAATCATGATAGCAACCGGAGTTGATTCAGCCAGCAAGCGGAACTTTTCTTCACTCTCCCGCAATACCTGCTCTTGCTGGTATTTTTCAGTAATATCCCTAAACACGATCACAACGCCCACCAACTCACCATGTTCATTGTGAATAGGAGCAGCGCTGTCGGCAATATGAATTTTTACGCCCGTTTTTGATACAAGTACAGCTCGATTAGACAAATCAATCACGGCATCTTTGCTAAAGACTTTATCTATTATACTTTCAAGGGGCTGATTAGTTTCGCTGTCACGAATGTTCAATATTTCGTCCAAATGTTGCTGGAACGCTTCTGAAGCCTTCCATCCGGTTAATTGCTCTGCTACCTTGTTCAGGCGTGTAATGCGCCCTTCTTTGTTTGTCACAATTACTGCATCGCCAATGCTTTCGAGTGTAATATTCAGGTTGTTTTCACGCTCAAGAATTGCTTGTTCATAATTTTTATGGTTAGTAATATCGCGGACGATGCTTTGTATAAAAACTGTGTCTTCAATTTTAATGCTGCGGGCGCTGATCTCAACAGGAAACTCAATGCCGCTTTTAGTAACATGAATGCTCTCAAGTCGGGTATGGCCTTCACTTAATATTTTTTTAAGAATAGTAGTGGTTCCCCCCTGCATTGACGCTGCCCTAAGCCTGTTGATATTCATACCTTTGATTTCTACACTGGTATACCCGTATTTTTCCAATCCTCTTTCATTCATCTGAATTAGGTCGCCTTTTTCATTCATCAACATAATGATGTCGTTGGCGTATTTGGTGAGGTATCCGTAATGTTGCTCAAGGGCTTTGGTTTCTTTTTCCAATTCAAGCTGCTGCCTTAAAAGTTGAGTTTCATTTCTTTTCCATATTGTTATGAGTACTGAACCTATGGCTATAAGCAGTGCAATAATCATGAATATTAAAAGTATTGTCCTTTCCCAGAATGGGGCATAAATTTCGCGTAAATCAGATTTCACTATCATGAACCAATTGGTTCCAGGAATACCAGAGACACTGGCAAGCACTTTTTCTCCCCGATAATCTGTACCAATAATAACTCCGGCATCACCCAAAATTGCTTTAACTGCCGGAATCACTGAATTGGAATCAATTTCAAACTTTAAGGCGAGTGGTTTATTATTAATAAATCGTGTTTGGTTGATTATTGTCACGCTATCGCCATCTGTTTTGGCAATAAGCGCTTCAGATGTTTCACTTGAAACGGGCCACTCCCTGATTGCAGGGAATAAAAAAATCTCAGGATTAATCGTAAGGATAATAACACCCAACCTGACTCCATCCTTTTGAAGAGGGACAATTATATCGAAATGTAAATGACTGGCAGTTGAGTCGTAATAAATATCACCAAATCGGATGGAATCAGTAAGTTGTTTATTTAAATAATCTTTATGAAAAAGGGTTACGGGTTCATGCGGTTCTGGGCCGGAAAAGAAATAAGCAAGTAATTGATTTCTCAGGCCATATAAATGCATATCCGAATAATCGTGGTTGTTGAGAATTGGTTTGAGCCATTCACCCAATTTAATTTTTGCCGCAGAGTCTTCGGGGTTTTGATTGAGTTGAATAATCATTTCGACAAAATCAGGATTTTGCTGCAGAAAATACCCTTCATTTTTCCGTTCTTCAATCCAGCGTGTTACTTCCCGAACCTTGAGATTGGTAATTGCAGTAAGCTCGTTGTATTTTTCATTCTGAATCTGGCGTTTAAGGAATCTGGAAGCCCAAATACCTGAAATGCCAATGATAAGACCGAGGATCAGCAGTGTAGAAACTATACGTCTGAGCACATTTTTGCGTTTTTTTTTGATCTGCATAAGACTAATTATTTCCGGCCAATAAACAGATATATTGCTACAAACCTCAAAAAAGCATGGGTTCCCCGTCCATGTTTAATTCAGGCAATAAAAGTAACATATTATTATTTGAATGTGATAGTTGTAGGAAAAACACTTTGATGGTTTTTTTGTTGATTAAAAATGCCTGGTTTGCACCGTATAAGTATTTGGAAAAGAAATAGCTAAGACTTTGTGCTTGATTTATCCGGTGGTTCGGGCTGTCTATTAAAACATATTTCTATCTTTGTTCCTTGTATCAAAATGTAAGATTTAAAATTCAAAAAATGAAAACCTTTATGCTCAATCGTTCCCGGATGTTGGTTCTTGGATTTATTACCATTTTCTTTTTCTCGATGAGTTCCTTTGCTCAAACCTTTGAGAAGTATTACCTCGACGGGCAGCTATTTGTAAAATTTCAGGATAATTACGATCCGCAAATTGCCGTAGCAGAAGATCATTCTGTGAGGTTGGAAGATGCAGCCTACTTTTCTGATATCCTTAGCCGCTATAATGTGGAAAGTATCTCTCGCCCACTTGAAGTGAACAATGATGTTAAGTTATTGAGAACCTTTAACCTGAAATTTGAGGATCATTCGGTTCTTGAAAAAGTGATTGCCGAGCTTGAGCAAAAGCCTGAGATTGAGTATGCTGAAAAAGTTGCATTGTATTATATTGACCACAAGCCTAATGATAGCTTGTATAATCTGATCAACGGCCCATTGAAATGGAAATGGCATCTGGATGTGATAAATGCCGAACAAGCCTGGGATATTACAACCGGATCGCCCGATATAAAGGTTGCCATCGTTGATAATGCAGTGTGGTCAGCCCATCCTGACCTGGCAGACAAAATTGTTTTGCAGCGTGATGTTGTCAATAACACGGCCAATTCAAGCCCCCCAGGTACAGGCAGCCCTGGCGACTGGTCTCATGGAACGCATTGCGCTGGCCTTGCAACAGCAATTACCAATAACCATCTGGGAGTGGCAGGGATTGGCTACAACACAAGTATTATAGCAATTAAAGCTGGTCACAGTAATCCTACCCAAATTTCTCATTCTTACGCTGGCGTTTCCTTTGCAATTAACAATGGTGCTGATATCGTTAGCATGTCTTTTGGCGGGCCAGGATTTAACCAAACTTTCCAGAATCTTGTAAATGTTGGCAATTCCATGGGTGTAGTATTTGTGGCGGCAGCAGGAAATGATAATACTAACGCACCTCACTATCCTTCAAGTTATGCAAATGTAATTTCCGTGGCTTCAACCAATGATAATGATGTTAAATCAGACTTTTCAAACTATGGTACCGCAGTAACGGTTAGTGCACCTGGTGGCTTTGCTTCACCCGGGCCATCAGGCTTGCTGAGTACCACCTTCGATTTAACCGCAATGGGTTATTACGATAGTTACTTTGGCACTTCAATGGCCTGCCCTGTAGTAGCCGGACTTGCCAGCCTCATGTTATCAATAAACCCAGCTTTAACGCCTGCACATCTTACAAATATAATGACGGCTACTTGCGATAATATTGATGCTCAAAACCCGAATTATATCGGACAACTCGGAGCAGGCAGGATTAATGCTTACCAGGCTGTACTTGCAGTTCCCTTTTCACCTACGGCTGATTTTTCCACACCGGTTACTATCATTTTACCTGGTACTGCTATAGATTTCACCGATCTTTCAATCGGGGTTCCTGACTCATATTCATGGTCATTTCCAGGTGGAACTCCTTCTTCCTCAAGCCAGCAAAATCCTTCAGGTATTATTTATAATACTCCTGGCACTTATAATGTATCACTTACCGTTCAGAATATTTATGGTTCCAATTCTATCACACTGGACAGTTACATAGTTGTAACATCAACACCTCTTCCCTTTATCCAGTTTGAATCAAGTGAAATTGAATCTTGTATTTATTCTAAAATTGTCCTGGAAGACCTAAGTCTTTACAATCCTACATCATGGCTTTGGGAGTTTGATCCGCCTAATCATGTTTTTGTTGATGGAACGAACCAGAATTCTCAAAATCCACATCTTTATTTTACGCTGCCCGGCACTTACTCAATCACTTTATCTGCTACTAACGCAAATGGTATGAACACAGTGACTTTTGAGGACCATTTTAGTATCGGTGGTATTGCAGTTCCTTTTGAAGATGATTTTGAATCGGGCGCGACAAACGAATTTGAATTGGCGGCCAATGTTAAGGCTGTGATTAAGCTGAGTAGTCGGGCTGCCAATGATAGCGAATACGGATTGCATTTCACCGGAGGCAGTACACCCACCGGTTGGGCTGGCACACCGACTGGCACCTCACCTGCCCAGGCCTGGGAATCAAATACTGACTTCCATGCTACCGCCCATGTTTGTAATATTGACGCTACCGAGTTTGCTGGTATTCACGTTTTCTTCGATTTACGCCAGACCTTTAGCTATGGAAACAAACTATCGTGGTTCAGGGTACTTGTGAATGATTCAATTCAGGTGTCGGATTCAGAAGGAGTTTTTGATTTTAATCCGGTCACGAATGAAGATCCCTTCGTCCGTAAGCATTTTGATCTGACTGAGTTTGGAGGAACAACTTTTTCTTTAACTTTCCAGTCAGCATGCAGGCTATACGATTATTTTTATGCTCAGGGCGATAATGCTTTTGTTGATAACCTTGATATTCGTGGAAGCCTTGTGGGCAGCGGCGAGATGATCAAAATTCCAGTGAACATGCTTTCAATTTTCCCGAACCCAGCCAAAAACATGGTATCGTTTACTTATTTGAGCGCGGGGAAAAGCAATGTTGTTGTATCATTGAATTCGTTAGATGGCAAACTGGTTTATAACCAGAACATGAGTATTGCAGAAAGCAGGTTTGAAGGAAACATTCCCACCGATGGCATTGCGCCGGGATTGTATATTCTAAGTTTAAAAGATAATGACCGGGTATTTACCCGTAAGCTGGTTATTGAATAGAATATCCATAAATTATTGAATGCTTTAAATTCCTCTTCCATTACTGGAAGGGGAATTTTTTTATCTAATGCCCAATTCATCAAATGGTAAGGAATCTCTTACAGTGCAGCACTTTTCCCGATCTACAAGATCGGTATCTGTGTTCAAATCGGGTTACTAATCAAAAGCCTGACAAGTTCTTAGTTTTGTCAGGCTTTTATTTCTTCTTATCCAGACCTGGGTTTTAATCAGATCACGAATATTTTGCTTATTGAATAGCGATATGCCGGTACAGTTTTTGTTTTTCTGGTTCGAACCGGTTAATGCATTGTCTTAGTTAATAAATACTTTCCTGGTTTCTACTTTCTCAGATGATGTTACTCGAACAAGATAAATACTATTTCTAGGCAGGTTTTGGATAGATACTTTGCTTGTGTCCTGGCTTGTTGCAGATGCTGCCAATCGGCCGGTTATATCAAATACCTCAATTACTATCCTGGAATTATCCTGGGGATTAATCCGAATTTCACCATTATATGCATATACGCTGAAATTTGATACAGGAATGTTTTCCAAACCTGTCGGGATTGTTACCGTTAGAGCTACAGGAATTTCAACCACCGGGTTATCGAAATCGTTGCTTTCAATTATTATAGTTGCATTGTGCGTTCCTTGAGTCATTCTCCTGGTATTAAAAACAAGCGGAATCTCATGTGTTTGACCGGCCTGAAGCAGTTCGGGATCCCAGTTAATGAAGAGCCATTCCAGCATGCCGTCGTCAATCCGAAATAGCATACCACCAGTTGCTGACCACCAGAAATCAGTACCATCATGTGCAAAGGCATAGCTCAGGTTCGATGGGCTGTCAAATTCATCAATGACAATGAATTGACCATTTTCCTCTTTCAGTCTCACTATTTTTCCTATACTGCATGCCCATAAGTTTGCCCCGGTATGTTCGGGAACCCAAACCAGCTGGCTGGCGCGGCTCTCGAGGTCGGTTGCGTATTGTTCAAGAATTTCGCCCTGATGGTTCAGACGGTAGAAGAAAGGGCTATTTTGCCCGGCAAGGTTGGCTATAAATGAGTTGCCATCCCAGGCAAGTGTATAAATTTCGTTGGTAGGCATTGAAAAGGTTTCACCAGTTGCAATTCCATTAAGATCATAAGCAGAGAAAACGCCCGTTGAACTTCCGATCCATAAATTTTCGCCATCAAATGCAATGCTGAAAGCCTGGTTGTGGATATCGTAAGTATTAACAACTGCTGATTGCAAAGTGTCATATACATTGAGGGTTCCACCCATTGATACTATATATAGCAAACCGTTGGCAAAGGTTAACCCGGTCCGGCTTGAAGGAAGATTACCATAAGTGCCTTGTACTTCGCCTGCATTTCCGGATTTCAAAGTTGATTGTTTGCTGGCGTCATATTCCTGATCCATGAAATAACGTAGCCATGTATCGCCAGGATTGGTAATATTGAGGGTGTTGTTTGAAGCAGTGTTTACCTCCATGGAAAGATTAAATACAGCAGGGTTAGGTTCAATAACCGGATGGCCCACAATAATGAGATCATTCTTGGTAATTGATCCAAAACCATAGTTGTTTGAAGCGACCAATGAAACCGGGTAAATTCCAGCGCTATTATATACAATGGTAGGATTCTGCAAGTTTGAACTTGCGGGTGTTCCGCCCGGGAATGTCCATATCCAGGAATTGGGAATATTTGTGGAAAGATCAGTGAAATGCACCGAGCCGGTAACCGGTACTGTGGTTGCATCAGCAGTAAAATCGGCGTCAATCTCAGTACCCATTAAAATATCAAAAGAGATGGTTTCGCCGGAAGCGGTGATATTGAAAATATTCAAACCACCCGGGCCACCATTCTGAAGAAAACTGCTGGGATTGGTTTCGTCGTTGATGGCAGTGCGGTTAACATTGAGCGAGAAATTTGCCTGGCTGACATTTCCGTTACTTGTTGGTGTGCCGTTAGGCCTGTAGATATAAACTTCATCCGGGGGGCCACTGGCATTGCCATTTCCTGCTGAAGGATCAATGCGATAAACCAGCAGGCCATCACCAGGAAGGTTTGTTTCATAAAGTCCGGTTCTCTTCCGGTACTCAACAATAAAAAATTCAACACTGGATTTGGGTGAAGCGATTTTGTAGATGTTGTTGGTTGATGAAGTCAGCGGGTTCAGCGTATAGGTTCCGGCAACTGTAATCACGGGGAGTTCTGTGATCCACTGTTGGTCAGCATATTTATACTTCATATAGGCCAGCATGTGCCCGAAACCACTTTCCATCAGATCCCAGGGTCCTGCTGGTGAAATGCCGTTTCCGGTATAATGATAAAGATCCGGAGCTCCTAGAACGTGAAACATTTCATGGCAGAGCGTTTGCGTATTATTTTGGTTCTCAGGTTGAAATGTATAATCGTAGGCGCGTTTTCCGTTAATGTAAACATTGTATGAGTATAATACCCAGCGATGTGCCCATAGTAACTCGGCCCATGCACCGGAGTTGCCACGAATAATGAAGCACATATTGTCAATGTCACCGTCATTGTCGGCATCAATAACCAGATCGGTAGGAACCTCAGGGGCAATAAAGTTGATGGCATTCACCAGCAAAGTATGTTCTCTGGTGCGGCGCTGGTTATCTCCCTGGTAGCCATTCGGATTGTTTACTGCATGGTATGGTTCGTAGTAATTACGTGGATTAGGGTCCATATAGGATAAATTGGTCGTCAGCTCACAGATTGGATACTGGGAACTCTCAATCAACAACTGTTCATAAGAAACCTCGTAAAAATAATTTTTTAAGGAAACGCCATCCGGGTTATTAAAGCGATTATCATAGAAAGATCTTGGCTGTGTGAATTCATTCTGATCACTAAATCTGATATAAACAACAAGGCTGTTGAGCGTGCCGGTATGTGGGGCTTTTACTGATTTATCAGCTCCATCCCAAAATGCATCCTTGCGCTTAAGGTATTCTTTGTTTGAAATCTTAGCCCAGGATTCGAGCCCAATACCGGCAGGGTCAACGCTATTAACCCTATATGCTGTTGGAACCACAAACTCACCCTGAACTTTACCATAATAGTAAAAACCATCTTCGCCAACAATAATGGTATAGCCGTCTTCATCATGGAGCCAGTTAAAGTATTCGTCGCCACTTGCATAGCAGTCAATAGTGCTACCATCGGGTTGGGTTACCGAATATGGCAGACGATCGAACCAGGCTGCCTGAAGGCTTGGTGTGAATATAAACAGGATCAAGCTTAATAGAAATGTAAATGTTACTAGCTTCCAGTTTTGTGTAGAAAAAGTTTTCATATTGTTGTATTGATTTTAAGATAGGAAAATTACGGCCGTAAAATTACTAAATTGTTTCTGTAGTCGGGCAAAATATTGACACTCATTTTAGGATAAGGAAGCTTTCACGAATGATTAATACATTCAAGCACTTTCTTCTTTAACTTCCAACAAGTCATTTGCCGGGTTTGATAAATATCGGAAAGTTTGTAAGTGGAAATATCGGGCTGGCAGCAAATCTCGTAAGCCATCTGAAAAGCCATATTTAGTGGCATCCTGCAACCATGAAAGGGAGTATGGGCCGTGGCTGATTCGTCATGTTTGCAACGTGTGCACCTTCGGGAATAAAGTGTTTTGCCCTTACAATAATTATCATGTCCGCATTTTTTACACCTGAACTGTTCAGTCCATTTTGCCTGAGCAAGAAACGCAAGACATTCCTCCTCAGTAGCAAACTGTGTTGAATATACATTGGAAGAAACTTCTGAAAAAATGCTTTTAAGGTTCATGTTTACTTGGGTCGAACTTTAAACAAAAAAACTAATTGTGTGTTTATTTTGCAAAATTAGTGATATTAATGCGATTTAATTAAATAATTTTTCTAATTTTGCAGCGAATTAAAAATTACATCATGAAAAGCATATTTCTAACAACTGTACTTAGCATTGCACTTTTCACCACCAGTTGCGCCAGTCAGGGTAGTGAAGACAATCAATCCACGTCAAATGCTACTTCTTCTTCATCAAATGAAGGAAAAGCGATTAAGATCAACCAACAGGAATTTCTGGATCTTGTTTATAACTACCAGGCCAATCCCAACGATTGGGTATTTGAAGGCGATCTGCCTGCCATCATTGATTTTTATGCCGATTGGTGCGCACCTTGCCGTATTGTAGCACCTATTCTTGATGAACTGGCTAAAGAATATGAAGGCAAGATCAGGATTTATAAAATTGACACCGACAAAGAAAAAGACCTGGCACGTGTTTTCAACATCCGCAGCATACCGACCATGCTTTTTATTCCGGCCAAAGGGCAGCCGCAAATGAGCCAGGGAGCCTTGCCTAAAGAAACACTTAAGCAAGTGATAGATAATTTTATGCTTGCCCCAACAGAAGAAAAATAAAACATAACCCATTAACTCAATATTAAAATGGAACATTTAACAAAAACAACTTTTTTAGAAAAGGTATTCAATTTTGAAGAAAACAAAGAATGGAAATTTGAAGGTAAAATTCCTGCCCTCATTGATTTCTATGCCGATTGGTGCGCACCTTGCAAAATGATTGCCCCGATACTGGAAGAATTATCAAAAGAGTACGCCGGGAAGATCAATATTTACAAGATTGATACTGAAGCCGAGCAGGAACTGGCGGGTATTTTTGGCATCCGGAGCATTCCTTCATTATTGTTCTGCCCTGTTGGCGATCAGCCACAGATGGCAGCAGGAGCATTGCCAAAGGATTCATTGATACAGGCTATCAATGATATTTTGTTAAAACAAAAACCTGAAGCGAACTAAAGATTGATTTTTTCTTAGGATTCGGATTTTATGTGTTTGGGCGCGGCGAAGCCGCGCCCATGTTTTTTTATCTTTGTCGTCAAATCGTGATCCTGTATGTCGTCCACAGTTTTGCTTTCCACAGCTTACTTTCCTCCCATTTCATGGTTTGCAGCAATACTGAAAAACGATAAAGTAATTCTGGAAGCCTGTGAGACTTATTCCCGTCAAACTTACCGAAATCGTTGCCAAATCCTTGGACCAAACGGGTTGCAGTCACTCTCTGTACCAATAACAAAACCTTACGGAAACAGAACTCAAACTTCAGAAGTTCAAATTGTAACCCCATCAGCCTGGAACCGGCTTCATTGGCGGGCTATTGTAACAACTTACAATGCTTCTCCATTCTTTCTCTATTACCGCGACAAGATTGAACTTGTTCTTTTCGAACCACAAAACTCTTTATTTGCGCTCAATCTTTCGCTAATCGAACTCCTGCTTGAATTACTCGAGATTGAAAAACCAGTCAGCCTTTCCATCGACTTTGAGAAAGACCCGAAAGACCTGATTGACTTACGCAATTCAATTCATCCCAAGAAGGCATTTCTTTCCATGGATTTATTCCCACCATACACACAGGTTTTTAGCACTAAATTTCCTTTTATACCTGATCTCAGCATCATTGACTTGCTTTTCAATGAAGGCCCGGCCAGTAAAGACTATCTCCTCAATCTTTCACAAAAAATTACGCAATGATGCAATACTAATTATACTCTCTTTGCTTTGGCTTCTATTCAACATCACAGCATCACAGCATCAATGCATCACAGCTTCACAGCTTCACAACAACACTGCATCACAATTTTATTACCTAATTTTGCCTTTCAACTAATACAATCCCATGGCGCTCGACACGGTAATTGAACTTAACAATGTTTCTATTTTTCAGAAGAACATCCTTATACTTTCTCAGGTCACGCTTAATGTTGAGAAAGGTGAGTTTGTGTATCTCATTGGTAAAACCGGTACTGGTAAAAGCAGCCTGCTAAAGGTTCTGTATGCTGATTTACCTGTTGCCGAAGGCTATGTAAACGTTGCCGGATCCGAACTCGCCACGCTGAAACGTAAAGATATTCCCTTATTGAGAAGGAAGCTTGGCATTGTTTTCCAGGATTTCCAGTTGTTAACGGATCGCAGTATAAATGAGAACCTTTTATTTGTGATGAAGGCAACCGGTTGGAAAGACAAGCGGGAAATGGAAAAAAGACTGCAGGATGTGCTGAATAAAGTTGGCCTGGGAACCAAGGGATTCAAACTACCGCATCAACTTTCGGGTGGTGAGCAGCAGCGGGTGGCTATTGCAAGGTCGCTTATCAACGATCCCGAAATCATTCTAGCCGATGAGCCTACCGGCAACCTCGACCCTGAAACTTCAGAAGGCATCATGGATTTGCTGTTTGACATCAGTCGTTCAGGCAGGGCAGTGCTCATGGCAACCCATAATTATTCCCTCATCAGGAAATACCCGTCAAGAACCTTGAAATGTGAAAACGGAAGGGTGAGTTCACTCGCCGAAAATGTATTCAATTAATTTTTTGACGTTACTCTCATTTGAATAATTCCCGTTAAGTAATTTCCGGCGGTGCTGGAGTTCGTTCTGATCAAACTCTTTTTCAAATAAATTAAGTGTGCTTTCCCTTATGGTGTCGGCAGTTTCACGCACGGTGCAAAGTTCATCAAGACCGGTTCCATTTAAAATGGTTTTGTTCACAATCACATGGCGACCGTTGTAAAGTGTGTTTAGAAGCTTGAGTTTTAATCCGGTTCCCTGGAAAGTAACCAGCACATTTACCTGCGCATTTCGGATCAGATCAAACATTTCCTCATCCGATGGATTTGCGACCAAACTGATATTACCACCATTGCCAGCAATTTTCTTAAGTGTCTCGGGAGGATTTAATCCTGCAAGGATCAACGGTACCTGAGTTCCCGGAAATACTTCCTTGGCCAGAAACTCTGCAGCAATCGTGTTTTCCGGAACCGAAAGGTTTCCATGGTAGAGAGCATAGCCTCCCTTTCCTTCAAGAATATTGAAATCATCACTTGGGTGGAAACTGGGAAGATGGATTATTCTCTTATGTGGAAAATGCGTCTGCAGATATTTTGTGTCCGCCTTTGAAACAGTGAGCATCAACTGAGCATGCTCAAGAACTCTCTGATACATTTTCAGCTTGATGCTGGCAAGCAGGAAATATGCCTTTTTTAATACGTTGCGTTCAGCCTTGGCCAGGTTAAAGTAATAATGGTGTTCAATATTACTTTCCCGGTAAACTTTTATGCGATCCTTTAGTTTCGGATGATCAATGTAATAGCAGCTATGCAAGCCTTCAAATAAGATGGGATAATCGTCTTTTAATAGGTTCTTAAGTAATTCATCTGAACGCCGGCTCGAAACTATATAAGGTTTTAAACTGAAAGCTGCAAGAGGCCAGGTTAAGCGTTTGTAATAATGCACTTTATGACAAACCGAAGCAAGCTTGCCATTGCCTTCGCGGTCGTATTTGAAGCAATGCAGATGCACCTTTACACCTTGCTTATGCAAGGCCTTCAGCTTGTAGTAAACATCAATCACTCCGCCATAATTGGCAGGGTAGGGGATGTTAAAAGAGATAATATGCAGGTGCTTATCAGGCATATTTGCTGTATAGATCAGTAAGTACTTTTTTTTCGTTTTCCCACGTTAGTTCAGTAGCGGCAAGTTTCAGGTTTGCTTTCCACCTTTTTCTGTCCTCACTGTTTTCGAGCATCATCTTCATTTTGTCAGCAATATGATTCGGTTCGTGATTATCAATAAGACAACCTACATCATATTTTTCGATAATCTGCTTAATTTCTACGAGTGGAGTAGCAAGCACAGGAACGCCTGCGTGGATATAATCGAACAACTTGTTGGGCAGACTATAGCGGTAATTAATGTTGGTGTCTTTGTCCAATGTAAGCCCAATATCGGCTTTGGTTGTGTATTCAAAAAGCATTTCTGGTGCCTGGCGGGGAATAAATTTTACTTTTCGATCCAATCCCATTCTGTTCACTTTTAACTTAAGCTCAACCACAACATCCCCATCGCCAAGAATTACGAGCACAGAATTATCAATGTATTGCATGGCATCAATGGCTTCCTCTGCTCCGCGGTCAACGTTGATGCCGGCTCCTTGAAGCAAAATAATACGCTTTTCTGTTGGAAGCCCAAGCTCAGATTTAGTGGTTTGGGGTTGAGTTTTTACTGTGTCAGGAATATTCCTTACAACAAGAATGTCATTACCATATTCCTCGTGGTAAAGCTTTGCAATGCTCTCATTTACCGTGATAACATGCTGTAGCTTGGGAAAAATCCTGCGTTCAATTGCTTTCCAGATTTTGCGAACGCGTTTACGAACTGCCAGTTCAGGAACCCCGGTAAAATATTCATGTGTATCATAAACCAAAGGTGTTCCTTTAAACTTATGAACCAGGTAATTGGGAAGCAATGTATCGAGATCATTTGAAACAAGCAGGTCAGCTTTATGCATGAGCAATTTTAAAAGGAGGCGGATATTATATTCTGCGTAGAAGAAAGGGCCTTTCCTGAATATCAAATGCATCCGATGGGTTTTATAGGCCCTCTTGCCTATTGCAGGACTATTGTGATATTTCCGACCTAACAATTTTACTTCAAAACCCATTTCGTTCAATGTGTTGCAGACCCTGTCAACACGGCGGTCGCTTACTAAATCGTTGATGACTGAAACAATTACCTTTTTCTTCAACCCGGATGTTTTCAATAAGTGCAACCTAAAAAGTGCTCGCTTCGCATTACAACCACCGTATTAAAAAACCTAATACCTATCTTTGATGCGATTTAATTCTGAAAGGTTGCATAGTGGTACTCAATAACGTTTCAATAAAGCCATATAATACATTTGGTGTAGATGTAAAGGCAAAATATTTTGCTGTTGTTGATCATCCTGCTCAGATACAGGATTTGTTAAACAGCATTAAATTCAAACACTTGCCTGTATTTCTTCTTGGTGGTGGAAGTAATATTCTGTTTACAAAAGATTTTGATGGACTGGTTCTGAAAGTGAATATAAAAGGTATCAGTCATGATTTTGTGGGAGAAAATGAGGTGGTTGTAAATGCTGGCGCTGGTGAGGATTGGAGCAATCTTGTTGAGTATTGTGTGAACCATGGCTGGGGTGGACTCGAAAATTTATCCTTTATTCCAGGAACGGTTGGTGCGGCGCCTATTCAAAACATTGGCGCTTATGGTATTGAACTTAAAGATGTGTTCAGCTATCTGGAAGCCCTGGATTTGAAAAGTTTCGAGACTAGAAGGTTTACATTACCCGGTTGTAATTTTGGTTACCGCAACAGCATTTTTAAGTCTGATTTAAAAGACTGTTTTTTAATAACATCAGTCAGCTTGAAATTATCGGTAAAGCCCGAACCAAACCTTACCTATCCTGCCCTTTCGGGCGAACTGCAGGATACCGGTGAAAAGATAACGATCCGAAATATCGCCGATGCTGTAATCCGGATACGCCGCAGCAAACTTCCCGATCCTGAAATATTGGGAAATGCCGGGAGTTTTTTCAAAAATCCGGTTGTTGATCCTGCAAAATTTAATGCCCTTAAATCAGCAAACCCTGCCATACCTTCTTTTTTACAACCCGACGGTTCAGTTAAAATTCCTGCTGCATGGCTGATTGAGCAGGGTGGTTGGAAAGGAAAACGCTACGGCGATGCCGGTGTTCATGAAAAGCAGCCATTGGTTTTGGTCAATTATGGCCAGGCAAGCGGACTTCAATTACTTGAGCTTGCAGCAAGAATCAAAGATGATGTTTTTAACCGCTTCCAAATCATTCTCGACACCGAGGTAAATATTTTATAATTCTTTAATCTGGAATAGGCGTTTGGGGTTCGATACTAACCAATCCCGCATGTGCGGAATCGCATTTTTTGTGATGCAGTATGCAGTGATGCTGCTTAGGGCTTTTGCCGACTGCTCATTGCCAACTGCCAACTCTTCCCCAAAGGGCTTCTCTGCATCGGAGAAATATAGGGAATAAGACTCAAATCTGATTTTGATTACAAAACCTTTTCAATTGTTCCCCATAACCTATCAGCGGTTTGCTGCCATGAGAAATGCTGCCTGCGTAGCCTCCCCTTGCTAATAAGATCTTGGCGAAGTTCTTTGTTTGAAACTACATCATGCATAGCTTCTGCAATGGAATTGGGCGAAAACGGGTTGACAAGTAATGCTGCATCACCGGCTGCTTCGGGCATGGATGTAATATTTGATGTGATTACAGGGGTATCGCAATAAAACGCTTCTATAATGGGAATTCCAAATCCTTCAAAATAAGAAACATAGGTAAGCGCCAACGCAGAACCCAGCACTTTGTTGAGTTCTTCTGTATTTAGCCTTCCGGTAAAAACAACATCATTCTTGAAAACCATTTCGTTGTAAGCCTGCTCAATGGCTTTGGTCCACCACATCTTTGCGCCAACAATAAGCAGGTTGATGTTTTCAGTATTTTCTTTACGAAAAATATCAAAAGCCTTAAAAAGGTTCACAAGGTTTTTCCGCGGATGAAGCGCTCCAACGAAAACAAAATAGGGTTTGCAGGCAGAATACTTTTGTAATGTTTCCTGCTTCACAGATTCGCTGACCGGTTTATATAAAGGATTGGAACCATTGTAAACCACATCAATCTTGTCGGGGTTCACACCGTAGGTTTTTACTATGTCCTGCTTTGAGTATTCCGATACGGTTGCAATCCGCTCAGCTTTTTTTGCGAATTTCGGGAAGTATCGCCTGTAGTAGAAACGCTCCACAGTCGGAACATCCATGGGGTAATGTTCGAAACTCAGATCGTGGAAGACATTTACAGATTTTACTTTGGTTCGCAGTGATAGGTAACCATCAGGAGAAAAAAACAAATCGGGCTGAATTTTTCGCAATACAGTTGGAATACTGTGTTCGAACCAGACATAATATAATAATGGATGGCGAGCCTGTGGTGGAACTGAAATTGGAGTAATGTTATCGGAGAAGATAAAATCGTTACTCCATTTGCGATCGAAAATGAAAAAGAACTCATGCTCAGGATGTTGTGTGCATATCCTTTTCAGGCTTTCGTATGAAAACCAACCAATGCCTTCAAGTTTATCTTTTAATAAAAGGCGTGTATTAACTGCAATTCTCAAATTCCCAGTGGTTTGACGGTCGTATGATGGATTTCCGGCCCTGAAATAAAATAACGGACTTATTCAATACATTTGCACAAAAATACAGAATTTGAGTTCACGCAAGCCTGTTGCCATTAATTGAGCATATTCATATCATGCTGCTATGCAGAAAAAGTTCCTGACGAATCTCAGCCTCTTGCTCTTTCTGAACCTACTGGTGAAGCCATTTTATATCATTGGCGTTGACCGTGGAGTGCAAAACGCAGTGGGCGCCGAAGAATATGGCTTCTATTTTACAATCCTGAACTTTTCTATTATTTTCAATATCCTTCTCGATTTTGGGATTACAAATTTCAACAACCGGAATATTGCCCAGCATCAGCAGTTATTAAATAAACACTTTTCGAGTATAGTGATATTGAAACTGTTACTATCGGTTTTATACTTCATTGTGATCTTCAGTGCCGGCCTTATAATGAAATACGACAGCCGTCAGCTAATGTTGCTTACAATACTTGGCTGCAACCAGTTTCTGCTGTCATTTATCCTTTATCTGCGATCCAATATTTCGGGTTTGCTGATGTTCCGGACTGACAGTTTGCTTTCAGTAATGGATCGCGTTCTAATGATTCTCTTTTGTGGCATCCTTTTGTGGGGCAATGTTACTGAAGTCCCCTTTAGAATCGAATGGTTTGTTTACACCCAATCTGCCGCATATCTATTGACTATTGTTGTGGCTGCAACGATTGTATCTATCAAGGCTAAGTTCAGGAAGTTGCATTGGAACCGCTTGTTTTTTATCATGATTATCAAGAAAAGTTTTCCGTTTGCATTGTTGGTGCTGCTCATGGCCTTCTACAACCGGATTGACTCAGTAATGATTGAGCGGCTGCTGCGCGACACCATCGGAAATGAACAAGTGGGTATTTATGCCCAGGCTTACCGTTTGCTCGATGCTACCAATCAGATCGGATATTTGTTCGCGGTACTTTTGTTGCCGCTTTATGCTCATATGATCAGGCAGCGCCAATCGGTTCATGAATTGGCAAAACTCGCTTACACATTGTTGTTTGTGGCAGCTATAATGGTAGCATTAAGCGCTTTATTTTATGGTGAACCCATCATGCGCCTGCTTTACCCGCCGCATGATCTTGAAGTGATGGTTGACTATGAAGCCCGCATGAAACAATCGGCACAGGTATTTTCGCTCCTGATGTGTGGCTTTCTGCCAATCAGTACAACCTATGTTTTTGGAACCTTGCTCACAGCCAATGGCAACCTGAAACAGTTAAACATTGTTGCAGCCGGTGGCATGATTTTAAATATTGTATTGAATCTCATCCTTGTTCCGAAATTCTTTGCTACCGGATCGGCTATCACCAGCCTTGCCACCCAAAGCATTACGGCGCTTCTGCAGGTTCTGATAGTGCAGCACATTTTCCATTTCCGGATTGACTACCGCTATTTGCTTCAGCTACTTGTTTTTGCAGTTGGGGCAATAGCACTTGGAAGGTTGTCGCTCAACCTTGAATTGCACTGGATATATTCATTTGCAGTCATGATAGCAGCTTTAGTGGCATTTTCTGTTTCACTTCGGTTAATGAACATTAAAGCTTTTGTCAGGATATTCAGAGGATTAGATTAAGCCGGGATGTTTACACGATCTCTCTTCACCATTTGTTTCGCACGTTAATTAATTTTATAATTTTGGCCTTTCATTTTTTAATCTGACATCTATGGCAGATTCCATTGCAGGAAGCGACAAGTTTGACTCTGGAAGCATTTTATTCTTTATCTATAAATGGAGAAAACCATTGGGTTTTATTGCCTTGGCTGCTGTTGTTCTTTCGTTTGTTTTCTCTTCTCCATTGTTCATTACTCCCAAATTCAAGTCCGCAGTAATACTGTACCCATCTGCTTCGATTAGCATTTCAAGGGCATTGCTGACTGAACGTAGTGGGCAGCGCTATGACATCCTTGATTTCGGCCAGGATTCCCAGACCGAACACATGCTGCAAATCCTGAACTCAAGTAAAATCAGGAACAAGGTTGTCGATCGTTTCAACCTGCTTAACCATTATGATATCCTACCTTCGTATCGCTACAGCAATACGCGGCTTCAGCGGGAATATGAGAGCAATATTTCTTTCAGGCGCACAGAATATATGGCAGTAAAAATTTCAGTTCTCGACAGAGATCCCCAAATGGCTGCCGATATTGCAAATTATATAGCTGTGCTGGTTGACTCGGTTCGCAATAGCATGCAAAAAGCCGTGGCCATTCCAGGGTTCGAGATTGTAGAACAGCAATATAGTCTCCTGCAGAATGAAATCAGGGTGAAAGAAGACTCTCTCACTAAACTCCGCGATTTGGGTGTTCATGAATATGAATCACAATCAGAAATGCTTAACCAGCAGCTTGCAATAGAAATAGCAAGGAATAATCAAGTTGCGATCCGTGCACTGGAGCAGCGGCTGGATATACTTTCAAAATATGGAGGAGCCTATGTTTCGCTGCGGGATCAATTGGTTCACGACAACAGGCAACTTAGCATACTCAGAACCAGGTATGAAGAAGCAAAAGTAGACGCGGAGCAGCAATTGCCATTCAAATTTGTGGTGGAAGAAGCAGTAAAAGCTGAGCGCAAAAGCTACCCGATACGATGGCTGATCATGGTGCTTTCAACCATCGGGGCTTTGCTTGCCGGGGTAATCGCCATTTTGTTGGTCGAAAATTTCAGGGAAATGGCAGCCTACGCTTCCAGTCAAAAAAAAAATCTTCCCGAAACGTTCTCTATTCCAATGGAAAGTGAACAGGAAAATTTCAAAAAATTCAGTCAAATTAAAAAGAGCTAAGACGATGGATAATTATTTCAGTAATATGAACCTTCTGAGAATTTTCCTGAAATGGAAATGGCACTTGCTGGTCATTATTGCTATTGCAGCCGGTGCTGCCGCATTGATATCCAGTCCGGTTTTTATAAAGGAGAAGTTTCGGTCTTCTGCGGTATTGTATCCATCAAACATTGCACCCTACTCTGATGAAAGCGAAACAGAACAAATGTTGCAGTGGCTAAACTCAAGGGATATCATGGATAGTATGTTTGTACACTATGATCTTCCTGCACATTATGGCATCAGTCGTGACCACAAGCATTTCCATTCTGTAATGCAGTATATGTACAACAAGAATGTAAGGATCAGTAAAACCCAATTTGAATCAGTAAATATTGATGTAATGGATACCGATCCGGTTCGCGCCAAGGATATGGTTAATTCCATTATTGATTTTTACAACCAGAAGATCAGGGAAATACATCGCGATAAATACAGAGAAGTAGTTGCCAGCTACAAAAAAATGCTTGAATTAAAACAAATGGAAATAGATTCAGCCCTGCAGCAACATTATATATTGCGAACCCAGTATGAAATCATTGATTATAACAATCAAACGCAGGAAGTTGCCCGTGGACATCTTAGAACCGTAGATGGCAGCAATGTCCAGCATATTGATACGAAAGCGGTCGCAAAACTCAAATCCAACCTCGAAGAAAAAGGTGGCGATTTTATCTTCTACAACACAATGGTTTACACTCTCATGGACCAATTGGGCAAGATTAAAAGTAACTACGAGGATGCGCTTTTACATTATACAAAGGAGTTCACATACACCAACGTCGTGAGCAAGCCGGTAGTTGCTGATAAAAAAATATACCCAATCCGCTGGTTAATTGTGCTTTACACCGTTGTTGCTGTTGCTTTTTTTAGCATTGTGGTAATTGCCATCATTGAGAACAGCAGGAGCATCGAAGAGCGAATAAGCGAAGGAAATGATACGGCATGACATGGCATCGGCTTGATGCGTAAAACTGAAAATTCATGTTGGGCGATATCAATGTAAAATCCATTATCAATGAAATCGGTGAAAACCGCCTTTCGGAAAAAACCAAGCAAATACTGGTTTACTTTCTGAGCGCATTATTTATTGCTATTAATTCATACTTGATTCACAAAGAATTTTACTGGGGAATTTTCATTCCGCTTTTCATAGTTGTCCTGTTCTTCTTCCTGTTTGCATACGATAAGGTTATCCTACTCATCATCTTGCTGACCCCTTTATCAGTTTACTTCCTTGATCCTGAACTTAATGTTGGTATTTCATTGCCTGCCGAACCACTGATGTTTGGTGTGCTTCTGCTTTTTTTGCTGAAAGTTTTATTTGATTACAAATACGACAGGACAGTTCTGAGGCATCCCGTAACAATTTTTATAATTCTTAACCTCATCTGGATGCTGGTAACTACCATCACCAGTCAGATACACCTAATATCAATCAAGTACTTTATTTCAAGGCTTTGGTTTGTAGTCCCAATGTTTTTTGCCGGCATTATGCTTTTCAAGGATTACAGGAACATTAAAAAACTTTTCTGGTATTATGCCATTTCTTTGCTGGTGGTTATTGCATATACTACTATCAGGCACTACTTGAACGGCTTTGAAGAAAAAACCGGCACATGGGTCATGAAACCATTCTACAATGACCACACTGCCTACGGCGCTGTGATGTCAATGTTTATTCCGGTATTTATTGGTTTGGCTCTGATTCGTAATCAAAAACCATGGATGCGAACTGCAGCATTCATTGTGGCTTCAGCAATGCTCATGGCTCTCATCCTGTCGTTCAGCCGTGCTGCATGGCTGAGTGTTGCTTTTGCTTTTGGAGCTTTCCTTATTACGATTTTCAGAATTAAATTTCGTTGGTTGTTGATAGCTGCAATTTCTCTAACTGCAGTCTTTTATTCCTTCAGGTTCGAAATCATTGATTACCTCTCGAAAAACAAGCAAGACAGCTCGGCAAACTTTGTTGAGCATGTGCAATCCATTGCCAATATTTCGTCTGATGCAAGTAACCTGGAGCGCATAAACCGGTGGCAATCGGCAATCAGGATGTTTGAGGTAAAACCGATACTTGGTTTCGGACCCGGCACTTACCAGTTTCTGTATGCACCTTATCAGTTATCGAAAGAGAAAACCATCATCAGTACAAACTTTGGGGATGTTGGCAATGCACATAGCGAGTACATAGGACCAATGGCAGAATCAGGGATTCTGGGAATGCTTACATTTGTGGCTATTGCTATTGCCTTGCTGTTTACTGGATTCAGGGTATATAAGCAGTCAAAGATCAGGGAGGTGAGAATTATAAGCCTTTCGGTTACGATTGGGTTGGTAAGTTACCTGATGCATGGCTTTCTTAATAACTTTCTCGATACTGAAAAACTCTCCATTCCATTTTGGGGATTTGCCGCAGTGCTGGTGGCGCTGGATCTATATCACAAAGAAAAGCCAAAAGCTGAAGAAAAATCTGAGGTCGAAGTCCTATAAGTCAGGATCGAAGTTCAAAGATCAACCAATCATTTTCAACTGTTTATTCACGCTCTTTTTCAAGCCTTGCGATAATTTCAGGCAATTGCTTCAATGCAACAAGTTCTCTCCACTTTTTGCGGGCTTCGATGGCGGGAACGCCAAAATACACTTTGTTGCCTTCGATGGATTTATCAACTGCTGACGTTGCTAATACTACAGCGCCTTTACCTATTACTATGTCTTTCTGAATAGCCACCTGGCCCCAAAGAATAACATCGTCCTCAACGACCGTAACACCGGCCACCACAACTGCCGATGCAAAAAGACAGTTCTTTCCGATCACGGTGTCATGCCCGATCTGGATATGGTTGTCGAACTTAGTTCCTTTCCCGATTCGCGTATCGCCCGAAACGCCTTTGTCAATGGTGCAACAGGCTCCGATTTCAACATTGTCTTCGATGATAACCCTGCCGCAGGATTCAAATTTTGAGTAACCGTGTGGCTTACGCTGAAAATAGAAAGCATCGGCGCCGATCACAGTTCCGGAATGTATGATAACATTATTGCCCAGGATGGAATGATCATAAATGCTGACATTGGCATGGATCAGACAGTTACTGCCTATTTTAACATGATTGCCAATAAACGCACCGGGCTGGATGATGGTGCCTTCACCAATGCTGGCTGATAGACTGATCATTTGATTGGCCGGTTCAAACGGGCGATATTTTTTTACAAGCCTTACATAATCAGTGAACGGATCGTCGGAAAAAATCAGTGCTTTACCTTCGGGCCTTTCAACAGTTTTGTTGATGATGATGGTTGTTGCTTTCGATTCCAGCGCTTTCTTGTAGTATTTGGGATGGTCAACAAAGGTGAGATCGCCTTGTTCAACCATGTGAATTTCATTGAGGCCGCTAATGATAAATCCAGGATCGCCATCAAACTTTACATGCAGAAGTGCAGCAACCTCCGCGAGTGTTGTAGGATTTTCTAATCGCATAAAATGAAGTTGTTGAAAATTGTTTGAGTATGGCGCTTAGCCTTTAACCCTTTCGGAATAATCACCTGTACGTGTGTCAACCTTAATGCGATCGCCAATATTTATGAACAGCGGAACATGCACCGTTGCTCCTGTTTCAACAGTAGCCGGCCTGAGGGTGTTGGTGGCAGTGTCGCCTCTCATGCCTGGTTCGGCATACACTACTTCCAGTTCAACAAAAGGTGGAAGATCGCAGGTTAAAGGGGTTTCGGTATCGGCATGAAATACAATTTCTACTTCCTGTCCCTCTTTCAGTAAACCTGATGCACCGATGAGTGCTTCGGATATAAAAGTTTGTTCGAAAGTTTCGTTATGCATGAAATGATATCCGGATTCATCTTTGTATAGATACTGGTAAGGCCTTCTCTCAACCCTGGCAATATCAATTTTAACACCGGCATTGAAAGTGTTTGGAACCACTTTTCCGGTTTTCAGGTTTTTCAGTTTTGTTCTCACGAAAGCGCCACCCTTGCCGGGTTTTACATGCTGGAATTCGACGATGGAGTACAAATCCCCATTAAAATCAATACAGAGGCCGTTTCTGAAATCAGCAGTTGTTGCCATAAAAAATCTAAAATTTGTGTTTATAAAATCGCGCAAAGGTAGTAAAGTTAACGTGATTTTAAAGTTGCGGCAGGTTTGTAAAAACTGATTTCAATGCTGTTGCTGCAAGGTTCATACTCATTTTCCTGGTGGTTTGAGCATATAATCACAAGTCGGTTCTTTGAAACTGAATCCAGGAGCCTGCGATACCATTCCACCCCTTGCGCATCGAGGTTGGAGCAAGGCTCATCAAGCATCAGCATTTGGGTGTCAGAAAAAAAGGCCAGTGCCAGACGTAAACGTTGTTTCATTCCTGATGAATATTGCCGGATTGGTTTCTTGTTAATGTTTTGCAAACCCAGCAATTCTTTGAAACCTTTAACATCCAGGTCAGGAATGATTGGCTTCAATCCGAAATGAAACTCAAACAATTCATCAATATCAAATTCCTCAATTAGCGAAAGGTAGGGTGATGCAATCGAAATATAGCGGTATTGCTGGTCAGCTGCTATTAGTTTATCATTATCGTGAAAACTGATACTACCTTCGGAAGGAACTCTGTAACCTGCTATTGTTTGTAATAATGTTGACTTCCCTGAACCATTGCCGCCAAGGATTACATACCTTTCACCTTCAATCAGATCCTTGCTTAAACCACGAAAGATCCATTGATTGTTAAACCGTTTACCGAGCTTATCAAGTGAAACTTTCATACTGTTGCAGGCGCAAACCTTTTCGGTTTAAGAAAATAATATAAGATGGCGGGTTATTCTTCAGTGTCCCGTTCTCTGTGCTTGTAATATCCTTTCATGATACCTCGCTTGGAAGTATTTATAAAGGCAAGAATTTCGTCGCGCTCTGGTGTTGCCGGGTAATCAGCTTCGATGATACGAACGGCCTGGCTAACATTGTACCTCTTCAGGTAAATATGCCGGTAAATATTCTGGATATCATTGATTTGATCGGCGCTGAAGCCTCTCCGGCGTAAACCTATTGAATTGATACCTGCAAATGAAAGCGGCTCACGGGCAGCTTTTGTAAAAGGAGGTACATCTTTCCGAACCAGCGATCCACCTGCTATCATAACATGCGAGCCAATGTGAACAAACTGGTGTACGGCTGTAAGTCCGCCCAGGATCGCCCAATCGTCAATAACAATGTGCCCTGCCAGGTTCGCAACGTTAGCGAGTATACAATTTTTGCCTATAATACAATCATGGGCAATGTGCACGTAAGCCATTAGCAAAGTATTGTCGCCAACAACAGTTTCCCAGTTGGCTTTGGTAGCGCGGTTTACGGTTACAAATTCACGGATGGTCACGTTGTTACCGATTCTTACTAATGTTTCCTCACCATCATATTTCAGATCTTGCGGGATGGCTGATATAACGGCTCCGGGAAAAATCCGGCAATTCTTCCCAATTCTTGCGCCTTCCATGATTGTAACATTCGATCCGATCCATGTGCCTTCGTCAATTTCAACATTTTTTTCGATGTTGACGAAGGGTTCTATTACTACGTTTTTAGCAATTTTGGCCTGTGGGTGAACATAAGCTAAGGGCTGATTCATAGTTTTGAAATAATTTTAATAGGATTACAAGTCGGGTTTACGAACAATCTGTGCCATCATTTCGGCTTCAGTAGCAATTTTGTTTCCTACCCATGCCGTCCCTTTCATGTGGCAAACTCCACGCCTGAATGGCGATAATAATTCAAGTCTGAAAACCAGGGTATCACCCGGGACAACCTTTTGACGGAACCTCACATTTTCAATTTTAAGGAAGTATGTGATATAATTTTCCGGATCCGGAACGCTGTTGAGTACAAAAACGCCACCAGTCTGGGCGATGGCCTCTACCTGCAGGACACCAGGCATGAGCGGTTCATCGGGAAAATGACCGATAAAAAATGGCTCATTCATAGTAACACTTTTCATGCCGATAATATAGTCTTCGCCTATTTCAATGATTTTATCAACAAGCAGGAAGGGCGGGCGATGTGGCAGAATTCGTTTGATGTCGTTAACATCGTAAAGTGGTGGCTTATTAGGGTCGTAAAACGGTGCCGGCGGTTGCTTTGACACTTCCCTGATGTGCTTACGGATCAGCTTGGCAAACTGGGTGTTGGATGCATGACCCGGCCTTGTAGCTATGATGTGGGCTTTAAGCGGAACTCCTACAAGTGCCAGATCGCCAACAACATCAAGGAGTTTGTGGCGGGCGGGTTCGTTAGGGAAATAAAGCTCAAGATTGTTGAGAATTCCTTCTTTTAAAACCTCAACCTTAGGTTTATTAAAGAATTTGGCAAGCCTGTCGAGTTCTTCCTGCTGGATTAGCCGGTTCACAAAAACAATGGCATTGTTAAGATCGCCGCCTTTAATAAGATTGTTATGAATCAGATATTCAAGTTCATGCAGGAAAACGAAAGTGCGGCAAGGGGCAATCTCGGTTTTGAAATCCTCAATCCTGTTCAAGACAGCATTTTGTGTTCCAAGCACCTTCTCATCAAAGTCAATCATAACAGAAATCTTGTATTCCTTGCTCGGAATTGCCAAAAGTTCAACCTTGTGATCGGGATTGGTGTAAATGATGTTTGAGTCGAGTTCGTACCAGATCTTTTCTTCTTTTTGGGTAATGAGGCCAACTTTATCTATTGCTTCAATATAATACTTTGCACTTCCATCAAGTATTGGTGTTTCGCTACCGTCAAGCTCAATAATTACATTGTCGAGGCCCATGCCAACACATGCTGCAAGAGCGTGTTCGGTTGTGTTGATGCGAACACCGTTTTGCTCAAGCGTGGTTCCACGGTTTGTATCAACCACGTTTTCAACACCGGCATTAACAATTGGGTGACCTTCAAGATCGGTTCGCTGAAATTTATAACCGTGATTATCGGGTGCAGGTTTAAAAGTGAGGGTTACAGTTTTGCCTGTATGCAATCCGGGGCCAGACACCGAAACCGGTTGCTTGATGGTTTTTTGCTTTTCTTTCATACGTCGGCAAAGATATACAATTTTGGATGTTTAAACTTCTTGTAACACCAAGGATAAAAGTTTGTTTCTTAGGCAACAGCTATTGCTGATCAGCATTAAAAACTTTGGCTTTCAGTTTTTGTAAATCGTCAGCAATGTTTTGGAGGTTTTTGAAATATACTACCGACCGTTTGAAAATTGAAGCATCAATGGCTGGCGTGCCTATCACAATTTTCCCGGGAGTTTTAATGCTTGATGAGATACCGGATTGTGCACCAATCTTAACATTGTCGGCAATGAAAATGTGGCCGGTAATACCTACCTGGCCGCCCAGCATACAATTGCGACCAATTTTTGTGCTCCCTGAAATGCCTGTTTGAGCAGCTATCACTGTGTTCTCACCAATCTCAACATTATGGGCTATCTGAATAAGATTATCAAGTTTCACACCTTTGCGTATTATGGTTGAACCAAGTGTTGCCCTGTCAATGGTAGTATTTGAGCCAACTTCAACATTTTCTTCAATAATAACATTGCCGATTTGTGCTACTTTCCTGTAATTGTTGTCTTGTTGTGGTGCGAACCCAAATCCATCACCACCAATCACAACACCGGAATGAAATACACATGAATCACCGATCAGGCAATCGGAATATATTTTCACTCCCGGGTACAAGATCGTGTTGTTTCCAATTTTGGTATTGTCGCCAATGAAAACCTGGGGGTAGATTTTCACGTTGTTGCCTATGGTTACATTTTCGCCAATTACTGAAAAGTCTCCGACAAAAATACCTTCTCCAAGATGTGCAGTATGTGCAATAGATGCACGTTCGGAGATGCCGGTTTTGTTCATTTTGATCTGGTTGTAAACTTCGAGCAATTGAGCAAAGGCTTCGTAGGCATTGTCTACCCTGATTAATGTGCTATTAACAGGCTGTTCAGGAACGAAAGTCTTATTTACGACTACAATACTGGCGTTTGTTGAATAGATATATGGTGTGTAAACAGGATTGGCGAGGAAAGTAAGCGAACCAGGTTCTCCTTGTTCAATCTTGGCCAGTCTATGAACGGTAATATTGGGATCACCATCAACTGTTCCTTTGAGTAAGTCGGCAATTTGTTTTGCTGAAAAAGTCATAAAAGTGCTTTAATAATATCTGATGCAGGCCTGGCGCTGTACAATTATGGTTCCGAAAACGCGCGCAAGATAGCATTATTTTGCATACCGGAACATCAAAACTGTCTCATATCATCACTGATCTGGTTTTCAATCCAAAATCTTTGTAAACGAATGCCCGGAAATGACCGCTAGGTCAACTACCTCTTTTGCAATACATAGAAAAAGTAATTGTATTTGTTTGTTGCAAACAGATTATATGTTTCGCCTCCAACATTACCGGCAAAGTTAAATGCCTGTTTGCGAAGAAAGCCAGGAGTCAGTCTTTTTACAAGGTTTCGCCTGCGATCGTCGTCGGCCTCAAGCGCTTTTACAACATTGTCAGTAATCATGGCTTCCTTGGTAATCGTCAGTCCTGATTCATCAATCATCTTTAGGATTCCTGCCATTTCATGATCAAAACCAAAATCAGTGTATAAAAGTGAAGCGCCCGGACGCAAAATACGATAAACTTCTTTGAAAAAAAGGTCCATGCGTGGATAGCGATGCGAAGATTCACAATTGATTATAATATCAAGCGAATTGTCTTGCATGAATGAAAGGTCCTGCGCATCGCCGATCGCAAATGTAAGTCCTTCAAGGTCATAATTCTTTCTACAAAAATTTACAGCGCTTGTGCTGATATCAATTCCCTTGGCTGAGGCCGGGGCAAAGGTTCGCACGATATAAGACAGCCCACCGCCGCGTCCACAACCGATTTCGGCTATTTGCTTTCCGGCAATGCTGGCTGAACTTCCAAGCAAGTGGTACAATTGCACTGAATATCTGTTGGGTTCGTCTGCGGGTTCCAATTCGATCTGATCGCCCGTAAATTTATAGCCATAGTTCATGAAGAGGATTTCAGCATTTTTATCAACTCTGTTCACGTACCAGTACCAAACCCTGAAGATCCATTTCCGGAAAGATAATATCATAGTATTGTTAGTTTTAGAAAGTTATTTCCTGATCTGTTTCTCCCATTTTATAAACATGCTGTCTTACTTTTTGCGCCCATTCGTGGTGCGTCATTGATTTATCGAACCTGGACCATGGAATGGGTTTTCCGATAATCAGGCGGATGGTTTTGTTTCTTTTTTTGAACATTTCGCGGGGCAGCAAAGCCAATTCAAGATTTGTTTTTATTCCTGTTAACTTCCTGAACCTAAACACTAAATAGAACAAACGGGAATTGGTTCCAGCAAAATAGCAAGGTACAACATCGCGATGAGCCGAAATGGCTTTGGTTACAAAACTCTTCTGCCAGGGAGAATCCTGAATTTTTCCGTCATAAACGCGTGAAACTTCACCCGCAGGAAAGTGTGCAATGGCAACATCTGAGTTATAAACTTCATTCAGCGCTTCAATATATTCTCGCGAACTTTTTCCAAATACATTTACCGCAGCAATCAATGGCCGCAGATTGGGCACGTAAAGAAAAGACTCGTTTCCGATTGCCCTTAAATCGCCATATTTACGGCCAACCTGATAACCAAGTACCAAACCGTCAATTACACCGAAAGGATGATTGGCTGTAAAAAAGCAACGTGAATGTTCGGGCATGTTTTCGATGCCTCTGATATCAAGCTTTATATTGAATTCTTTGATTACCTCAGGATGAAAACTGACGCCGGTAAAGTCAATGTATTTATTTATCACAGCATTGATCTGATCCTGGTAAATGAACCTTTCGAGGATTTTAACAATGGTTTTGGGAAGCCGTCTGAGCCCTTTTGATTGCGTACCCTTTAATGCTTTCGCCAAATTGATATGTTTGGTGCCGGAAGGTTTTTTTGTATCTGACATTTGCTAATTAAAATTCAGGCAAATTTACGGGTTCTCATGCTGGTTTACAAGTTATGCCTGATTTTGAATGGTTTTACAACAATCCACAAAATTTAATTTTCTTCCTGAAAGCATGATTTACGTAGCGTAAACGATAGTATTAACAAAATTTAAACATATGCATTACTTTGAATATAAAATAAATTGCTTTCCTTTGCGCCCGCAAAAAAATACATGCAAGGATTGAATTCTTGCATGAATGTTAAATCTAAAATTTGAAACAATGAGTATTAAGAAACAATACCTGAAATCGAAGCCAGTTTGTAAAGTGACTTTTAAAGTTGAAAAAGAACTCTCCAATGGCGCAGAAAAAATTAGTCTTTTAGGCGATTTTAATGATTGGAGCGAAAGCACTGCCGAAATGAAAAAAATGAAAGATGGTTCATTTTCCACAACTGTTGAGTTGGAATCTGGCCGCGAATACCAGTTCCGCTATCTTGCAGGAAGCAACTGGATTACCGAAGCAGAAGCGGATAAGCAAGTGCCAAGTGGCTTTGGCGATGCACAGAATGCTGTGATCAGCCTCTAAAGTCTAAAAATACCACGAAGACGCAAAGACGCTTAGACTTAATATACAGCGCCTTTGCGTCTTTGAGGTTAAACAATTATCCCTGTTTCAGGAATTGCCTTAGCACATAGTGCAGAATTCCACCATTCTTGTAATACTCTATTTCGATGTTTGAATCCAGCCTGGAAATCGCATCGAAGTAAATGCTTGTGCCATCTTCGCGGGTTGCTGTTAGCTGAAGTTTCTTCAATGGATGAAGTTCGCCTGCAATACCTGTAATGGTGAAAGTTTCATTGCCCGAAAGCCCTAGGTTTGCTGAGTTTTGACCTTCAATGTACTGCATTGGCATAATGCCCATTCCAACGAGATTACTGCGATGAATGCGTTCGTAGCTTTCGGCGAGTACGGCTTTAATTCCAAGTAAGTTGGTGCCTTTCGCGGCCCAGTCGCGCGAAGAGCCACTTCCATATTCTTTGCCAGCCAACACGATCAATGGAGTATTTTCAGCCTGATAGCGTTGCGATGCATCATAAATACTCATTAGTTCACCGCCAGGAAAATGAGTAGTAAAGCCACCTTCAACGTTTGCAATTTGATTGTTGATACGCACATTAGCAAAAGTGCCGCGAACCATTACTTCATCATTTCCTCTTCGCGAACCGTAGGAATTGAATTGCGTTCTCTCAACACCATGTTCGAGAAGGTATTTTCCGGCGGGAGAATTCTCAGAAAAAGAACCTGCCGGCGAAATATGATCTGTGGTAATTGAATCACCAAGCTTCAATAGCACCCTGGCATTGTAAATATCTGATGTTTTAGAAATTTCTTCGCTGATTCCTCTGAAAAAAGGAACCTCTTTGATATAGGTCGAAGTATGATCCCATTGATAAACTTTATCCTGGGGAACCTTCAGGTTTTTCCATTGTTCATCGCCTTCAAATATTTCATCATAGTTTCTGGCATAGTCTGCGGGCGAAAGCACTCTGCGCATCACATCATTGATTTCTTCATTTGAAGGCCAGATGTCATTAAGGTAAACGGGTTCCTGGTTGGGGTCGTAACCGATTGGTTCGCTAAACAGATCGAGATCAACACGGCCGGCAATAGCATAAGCTACAACAAGCATAGGCGACATGAGGAAATTCATCTTCACCTGCGGGTGTACCCGCGCTTCGAAGTTTCTGTTCCCTGAAAGGACTGATGCAACCACAAGATCATTCTCATCAACGGCTTTTGCGATATGAACGGGCAGCGGGCCAGAATTGCCAATGCACGAGGTGCAACCATATCCAACCGTATGAAAACGCAACGCTTCCAGATCGCTGAGCAAGCCTGATTTTTCGAGGTAATCAGTTACCACTTTCGATCCCGGGGCCAGCGATGTTTTAACCCAGGGTTTCACATCTAATCCGCGCTCACGGGCTTTTCTCGCAACAAGTCCGGCGCCGAGCATTACACTGGGGTTGGAAGTGTTTGTGCAGGAAGTGATGGCGGCAATCACAATGGAGCCATCAGAAATTGCAAAGCGTTCATTATTCAGGCTGAGTGAAACGGTTTTTAATCCATGCTGGATTTTGGTTTCTATCTCGGCCTCAGAGTCGGTGTTTGTTTCCTGTTTTGCCGATTGCCCCCCTTCGGCGTACCAGCGGCTGATTTCCCTTTTATCAATGGGTATATATTCGCGCTGATGGAATTCTTTCAAGAGGCTGCTGAATTTTCCGGCAAGATCTTTTGCAAGTATTTTATCCTGCGGCCTTTTTGGACCCGAAACGGTTGGCTCAATTGTGTTCAGATCCAATTCAACCACATTGCTGTAGTTAATTTCCGATTCATTTTCGCGCCAGAGCATATTGGCCTTGGCATAGGTTTCAACAAGCTTTACCTGTTCTTCGCTGCGGTTGGTCTTGCGCATATAATCCAATGTGTGGTCGTCAATCGGGAAGTAGCTAACAGTACAACCAAATTCAGGCGACATGTTTGAAATGGTGGCCCTGTCGGGAACTGACAACGAATCCAGGCCGGACCCAAATACTTCCACGAATTTTCCGACCACTCTGTGTTTCCGAAGCATCTCTGTAATTGTGAGGACCATATCCGTTGCAGTGGTTCCCAACGGTAGGCTTCCTGTAAGTTTAAGGCCAACTACTTCTGGCATAATAAAATAAATGGGTTGGCCAAGCAGAGCAGCTTCAGCCTCTATGCCGCCCACACCCCAGCCAATAACCCCTATGCCGTTCACCATTGGTGTATGTGAATCGGTTCCCACCAGCGTATCGGGAAAAATATTGCCATCGCGTTCAATTACGCCTTTGGCCAGATATTCAAGATTTACCTGGTGACAAATTCCCATTCCCGGAGGCACAACTGAAAAGTTATTGAAAGCTTTCTGTGCCCATTTCAGGAACTTATAGCGTTCACTATTGCGTTCGTACTCGAGGTCTACATTTTTCTGATAGGCGTAACTAGTTCCAAAATAATCAACCTGTACAGAATGGTCAATGACCAGATCAACAGGGATTAATGGGTTTATCTTGTTGGGATCTTTCCCTTTGCGAGCCGCTTCGGCGCGCAATGAGGCGATATCAACGACCGCGGGAACGCCTGTAAAATCCTGCATCAGCACACGGGCCGGCTTGAATGGGATGTCCTTATCGGAGGCTTGGGGCTTCCAACCTAAAAGGGTTTCAATGCTTTCTTTTGTGATCGCAAAATCATCGAAATTCCGCAGGGCATTTTCAAGTAGAATTCGGATGGAAAACGGTAGTTTATTGATTGTATAACCTTGCTCCTGCAATGCTTTCAGGCTCCAGTAGGTTAACTCGCCCTGGGCAGTTTCAAGCTTTCTTTTAGCGCTGTAAGGATCGGATGTCATTGAATTTGATTTTTATTGATGAAGTTTTTATGAATGTTTCATTTTTTGAATCTTGTAAAGATGCGTTCGAAGGAGGTTTAAAGGGCTCTAATTTATGAAACTAAATTTTAGCCGTGATTGTTTGATCTGTTCACCATTACATCAAAAATATACTTACCTGATCACAATCTTCCTGCTTATTGTTATTCCTTCGTTGTTAGTGATATTCAAAAGATAAAGTCCTTCCGGCCAATCGCTCACATCTAATTTGATTTGATGCAGTCCACCCGGAAAATCTTGTGAAAGTACCTTCCACCCCTGAAGATCAATGATTGAAAGAACAGCATTTGCAAATTGTGAACCACCTGAATATTCAATCGTTATCTTGTTGGAAGTAGGATTCGGAAAAATGTTGATTTGAGCAGTAAGCGGATTAGTATATTCATATCCAGTGATGAACTGATCAAGGCTGTATTGCCTGAAAAAACGCCATATTTCAATGCTGGCGCTGAAATCCATATTTGTAATGTTGATATTGATCGGCGCGCCGGGCCAGGAATGGCCACCACCGATTACCTTAAAAAATTCAACCGAAGCAATTGAGTCCTCGCAGCTATAGATATGCTGTTCGGCGGTGCAGCCATCGGTGGGGTCAATGTCAGGTATTTGAATTATTTCAGGATCGGGCAGACAATTGTTATGCTGAACCCAGAAGTTTACAAGTGTATCAATATGGGCAAATAAAAAGTTGCCGTTGTAGGGAACGGTGGCATCGGCAGTTCCGTGGATTTGCATAACAGGCATCAGACGCATTAAATCACAAGTTAAAAAGCGCGATTTGATCATGCTTCCAGTAACGGAGGCAACTGCCGTGATCCGGTCGCTCAGAAAACAGGCCAGATCATAGCTCATAAATCCACCATTGCTCATGCCGGTGCTGTAAATCCTTGCTTCATCAATGTTATAATCTGCCAGCACTGTATCAATCAGCGCCGATAGAAAACCAACATCATCAATGCTGGCGCCTCCAAAGCTGTTCCAGAATAGGTTCCCACCATTGTCGGGTGTGCCATTGGGATGCACAATGATGAAATTGGCTGTGTCGGCAATTGGCCTGAAATCGGCGTATTGCTCCTGTTCAATATTGTTTGATCCGTAGCCATGAAGATTAAAGAGGAGCGGAACAGGAGTGGAGGGATCGTAAATTTCAGGAATATACAAGCGGTAGGTACGGTTTAATCCATTGTGAAGGAAATTGCCGCTGATAATGGTTTGTGCAGTGAGGTTGCCTGCCAGCATTGTTGCAGCAAGAATTAAAAAAGTGGTTCGAAAAAGCTGTGAGAGGTTCAGACGAGTCATGATATGAAAGTTTTTAATTCCTTGTTTGCCAGTAGTTCAATTCTGTTTAAAAGCTCTTCAAAAGTTTCAGCAGTTGTGAAAGGGCTCATTATAGTAACCCGAAACCAGGTTTTATGGTTCAACTGGGTCTGAACAATATAAAAATCCCCCTGTTCGAGTAAGCTTCTGCGGATGGAGGCGTTGAGCCTGTTCAGGGAGCTTTCATCCAGTTCCGGGTTCACAAACCTGAAGCATACAATATTTGAATCGGGCTCAATAAATAATTCGAAGTCCGGCCTCTTTTGTATTGATTGGGCAAGCACTTTTCCCAAATCATATTGCCGGGTTACAAACTCATCAAAAATATCGGTTCCATACGATTTTATAATCGCATAGAACTTCAGGCTCATCATGAGTTTTGTGCACTCAAAAGTTCGCCTTGCATAATTATACCATTCTTCTTCGTCTTGTTTTTCCCATAAATACAGCGCTTTCTGACTGAAGTTGGCATGGGAATGTTTCTTGTTTTTGAATAAGAGAAAGGTAGTAAGCACAGGTGCCATCATCATTTTATGAGCATCAATTACCACTGAATCGGCCATTTCAATACCACTGACAAGTTGCTTGTATTTTTCTGAAAAAATTGCTGCGCCACCATGAGCGCCATCAATGTGAAACCAAAGTCCATGTTTCTGGCAAAATTTTCCGTTTGCCTGCAAATCGTCATACATTCCTGTAGCTGTTGATGGAGCGCTACCAACCACGGCAATCACTTTTATGCCTTTGCTTTCAGCCTTTTCGAGATACTCTTCAAGCAGTGTAGCATCCAGGCTAAAGTGTTTATTCACTGGTATTTTTATAATGCCTTCCGACCCGAACCCCATGATACGTAAGGAGCGGTCAATGCAGTAATGAGCCTCAGCCGAAACCATCACAGCCAATTTTTCATTGTGTCCTTCCTGCCAGATATCTGTTCCTGCCATTGCTTTACGCGCCGCAAGCAAAGCAGTTAAATTGGCCAGGGTTCCGCCGGAAGTCATGAATCCGTCAGCATCCGGGCCATAGCCAAGTTGCTTGTTGATCAGGTCAATCACTACTTTTTCAATGGCAGTTCCGGCAGCGCCCATTTCGTAAACTGCCATGCCGTTATTTAATAAGGCTCCCAACAGATCAGCCAGGGCAGCAACAGGCATGGTAGCTCCTACCTGATGGCCGATATATTGCGGGTGATGGATGCTGATAGAATTATCAATCACATCTTTGAACATATCGGTAAGTGATTGCTCTTGGGTCATATTTTGTTGCCAAAACCCAAGTTGGGCCGCGGGTTCTTTCCAGTTGATTACTTTTTTCCTGCCATTGCTTGCATCGTGCAAATGCGTGCTAAGCAGGTCAATAATTTCGTGTCCGAGTTTCCTGAAACTTTCAGGGTTATAGGCTTGGTGTAGTTTGGATTTCATCTATTTGCTGTTTCCGTGCAAAGATCAGAAAACAAGACCCAAGTTCCAAATTCCAAATTCCAAGCCTCAAGCCCCAAATCCCCAGGAAGATCAAAGATCAAAGTTGAGCCCACTCAGAAAAGTCTTTTTACCTCTAATGAGGCTATCACAATAGGTTGATCTTGTCATCCTGAACGGAGTGAAGGATCTTTATTTGACTGTATATTAGATTCTTCTCCGCCGCGGTGGATCAGAATGACAAAAATTAGTAAACATTTCAGTTCTGCGAAAGCCTCTTTTTACTCCATCACTTTTTATTTCGACCAGACCCCCTCATACCTAGAAACCACACCATCGTGGTATCCTGCTATGCAGCGGGTAAGATAGCCCTTGTCAAGGAATGATGAGTAATTTGCCTGGAACTCCGCGTCATTCTGGAAGAATTTCTCCCACCATGAAGTATAATTAGGTGCATTCTTGTACCAGATTCCGCTCAGCAAAGGTTTGCCATTCTTAATATAGGCATCCAGATAAACCAGCTTGAATTTTTCTTTGTCGGTATACTGTTTGAAGGCATCCTTAAATCCCTGCAATGTCATATTTGGGGTCGCATAAAAACCGCCAGTGTTTTTCTTTTCCCACAATGCTGTAACGTAGGTATTTTTTGAAGCATATACACAGCTAATATTTGTTGGAACCCAGCCTGCTTTCCAATGTTTTTCGAAATTGGCTTCGTGCCAGGCGAGGGTCGCACCATGGTATGCAAAGTCTTTGGCCTTGCTATCTTTTACCCACACTGCCGCATAACGGATTTTGCTTTTTAACAGGTATGAGTTGACGTTTATCAACCTGTAACCGGCTTCACCCCATTTGTTGAATTCATCCTGGTACACAGCGCCGTCCATATTGTGACGGGCAACCCAGTTGACATTTTTCGATGACCGGAAAATAACATTGAAATACGTTTTTCCGCCAACATCGAAACCATCAACCCAAATGGGATAATACCCACAAGTCCATATTTTGTCGAATTCCTGCTGGTAAATGCTTTCAGGAACTTTGAACTTGCACACTTCGCCCCAGTTTGTCGGGTAAGCACAGTAGGGGTGAACCGGGCCGGGGGAAATAAAACAGGCCGTATTTTTTAAACCAGGAATTCCCTGTTTATCAAGTTTCGACCATTTAACATTTGAGCCGGGTTTTGTGTAATGCGACTGCCCGATTACATAACCGGTATTGAACAACAATGGCCTGAACCAACCGCCTTCAGGACTAGCATCATCCTTATAGGTTTTAATATGCATATGCAAATGCGGGCCGGTTGAATTTCCAGAATTACCAGCCTTGCCAAGCAAATCTCCTTTTTTGACTATCTTTCCTTTTGCGGTCAGTTTCGAATTGAGCGAGCCTTTCTGAAGATGTGCATACAAGGCAACAACATCGCCATGTTTTATGTAAAAGTGATTGCCCGAACCGCCATAATCGAATGAGCCCCAGTAATCTGTTTTCTGTTTTTCCATATTTTCATCCGAACCATCAAGTTTGGTATTGTTCGGGATGTCTTTCTGGAAATGCAGGACCACACCATCAGCCATGGCATAAACAGGTTTTCCCCATATTCTGAAATGATCATTTTTGTCGCCTTTTTTGCCTGGCAATACATCTGTAAATTGTGTCTTCTCATAAGCTTGCACACCAACATCATAAGCAAAAACCTGGTCGCCGCCTCCATGCATGGAATACCCTGTTACAAACTCATCTTCCTTGAAGTCTTTTGGGTCAAAGGGAAATGCGAACGCTTTTGTGTAAGGTTTCACATCCTTTGTGAATTTTATTGGATCCTTATAACCCTTGAAATAAAAACTCAAGGTAACCTTGCTTGGGAAAGGCGGTTCTAAAAATACTACATCACCAGCTTCATGATATTCCCGGCCATTTTGCCATACCCAGGCATAGAACGGTTCGATGATCAGTTGATCGGCAGGAAGATATATCTCTTTTTTTAGGGTGGCTGAACCCTTTTTATACACTATTTCAACTTTATCAAGATCAACTGTTTTTGATCCTTTGTTATGAATTACTGCCCGTACTGAGAACTGCGCCATCAACGGCCCATCACTTGTAAAACCTGGCGTTGGATGATATACCAACGCTCCATCCTCCAAAGGCTGAAGGGAAATGTCTAATTTTTCAGGCGCGTTTTTAAGCCTCCTCAAGGTTTCAAAGACGTCACCCTTGTCAACAAATTTGAAAGGTGCATTCGTCTTGAAGTCCTTGTGCCGTATTTCCTTCAAGCGGCCCGGGAGAATTACTTTTTGAACGGGTTTACGAACACCCGGCGTTGCTTTAACTTTTACGGCAACTTTTGGGGTAATTGCTTTTCTCGTTGGTGAAGTTTTTACTGATGGGGTAGTTTTACGGACAACGATTCTTTTTGCCATTTTACTACGTTTTATGTGAATAATAGAAATGCCTACTGAAGGAGGTAAGATGAGCAACCCGAGAAATGCCTTGCCAGCATTGGGTTTATTCCAGATAGTAAAAATCCAGATTGAATTAACAATCCGGATAAGGAAATGTTGCAATAATAGAATTGTTGATTGGGTAGCGATACTTAACGCTACAGTTCAAGGTGACGGGGATAATGAAAGACTCTTACTGCTTGCTAAAAAGCGTGATCAATTTAAAAATCAGGAAATGTTATGATATCGGGTGGATTAGTAAATTCCGCCTGAGTATCTACTTGATGAGTTTAACGGCAAAAGCATTTTTACCTTTCATGGTTGATTCAACTTCAAAAGTAACTTTATTATCCTTGCTGATCGGGTCAATCAAACTGTTGATATGAACAAATACACTCTCCTGAGTTTGGAGATCCTTAATGAACCCATAACCTTTGGAATCATTGAAGAAAGTAACAATCCCTTCCCTGATTGGATTCAAAATCTCTGAATCATCACGTTTGGGCACGCCAATAACGATATCTTCCGACTTGATTTTCTCTCTTTTACTGGGATCAGGAGGCGTGGAGGTAATGTTTCCGTGTTCATCAACATAAGCAATCATATCATCCATGCTTTTTCCGTCCTTCACATTGCTTTTACGCTCATCCCTTTTCTTTTCTTTGTCTTTTCTTTTCTTCTCTTTCTTCTTGGCTGTTTCTTTCTTGTTCCAGGTTTCGTGAGTTCTACCCATAATTTGCTATTATAAAATTAATTAGTACTGTTGAAGTTTAATATGGCAGTCGCAGATGTGTAAAACTTAAGGATTGAAAGCCCTTTTCTGGATGCCACACGAATGCTGCAAATATACGTTAAATATTTGTAACTATTGAATTTGAGTTTGTAAGCGATGCTAAACAAAACATGGAGTGCAGGTTCTCACACAGGGTCAGCAACAAATGAATACGATTTTTCAATTTAAGCACACTCCTTAGCATTAGTGTTTTTCGCACAAATTATAATTCATTTGAGAAACAATTATATTTCGAACCCTGAAAATCCAAATATAATATCTTAAACACTTCAATATCCATGATATTCTTATACCTTTGGAAATCTAATGCCATTGAAGTTTTTCTACATCAAAATTAACCTATCACATGAAAGCAAATCTGATCTTATCCTTATTGTTTCTGGGAAACCTCAGCGCTTTTGCGCAGCTTCCGGCCACTTACGACCTTAGGAATGTTAATGGAGTTAATTATGTAACCTCTGTAAAAAACCAGCAGGGAGGCACTTGCTGGACACATGGCGCTTTTGCCGCCATGGAAGGCAACCTTTTGATGACTGGTGTTTGGTCTGCCGCCGGCGAAGTGGGCGAACCAAATCTTGCTGAGTATCACCTAGACTGGTGGAATGGTTTCAATAATCACAATAACGACGATATTGATCCACCCTCGGGTAGCGGGCTTCTGGTTCATGAAGGCGGCGACTACCTTGTTACTTCAGCCTATCTTTCAAGAGGCGAAGGCGCTGTAAGGGATATTGACGGGCAATCTTACTCCGTGCCACCTGCAAGGCACCTCGATAGTTACCATTACTATTATGCAAGGGATATCGAATGGTTTACAGTTGGAGCCAACCTCGAGAACATTGATGTGGTAAAGCAAAGCATTATTGATTATGGTGTAATGGGAACCTGTATGTGTTACAGCGCTTCCTTTATCAGCAATAACATCCATTATCAACCTCCATCTTCAACTGTTGATCCGAACCATGCTATTGCAATCATCGGATGGGATGACACCAAAGTAACGCAGGCACCGCTCCCTGGTGCATGGCTTTGCAAAAATAGCTGGGGTGCCAGTTGGGGTTCGCAAGGATATTTCTGGATTTCATATTATGATAAACATTGCGGACATCATCCTGAAATGGGAGCCATTACATTCAGGAACGTTGAACCTATTCAATACGACAATATTTACTATCATGATTATCATGGCTATCGCGATACCCTTAATGGCTATTCGGCTGTGTTTAATAAATTCATAGCTCAGGGCGGAGAAGTTCTTAAGGCCGTTAGTTTTTTCACAGCAGTTGACGATGTTACTTATTCGCTTGTTATTTATGATGATTTTGACGGCGGGCAACTCCAGAACGAACTTTCATCTATCACAGGCACGATAGAAACCAAGGGGCTCCATACCATTGATCTTGATGCATTTGTTCCCGTTGCCGAAGGCGAAGATTTCTATGTTTATCTCCAGCTTTCAGATGGAGGCTATGCTTACGACCGCACATCCGATGTACCGGTACTGCTTGGAGCCAGTTACCGGACCATAGTACCATCTTCAGCCAGCGAAGATCAGAGTTATTATTTAGATAAGGGGCAATGGTTGGATTTCTACAATTTCGATGATCCTTCTGGATTTCAAAATACCGGCAATTTTTGTGTGAAGGTTCTCGCTGGAGTAACCGGGTTGAAAGTCACACCCGAACAGGGATTCCTGCCTGCCGGACCGGTCGGAGGCCCGTTTGTGCCATCCACCTTCGAATATGCCCTGGAAAACAAAAGTTCCGATGTACTTGAATATGAACTGGTGGTTGATCCGGCTCAGACCTGGCTGACGATCAATGGCGCGATGCTTGGAATAATTCCGCCCGGCGAAACCGTTTACATCACTCTTGTTGTCAATGCAAATGCAAATGGTTTTGAAACCGGCGCTTACCCTGCAGCGATCCAATTCATTAACACTACTGACCATATAGGCGATACCGACAGACAAATGGTTCTGATTGTGGGCGAAGGTGAACTTCAGTATGAATGGCTATTCGACGAAGATCCGGGCTGGACCGCAGAAGGGGAGTGGGCATTCGGTCAGCCTATGGGACTTGGTGGTCAGTATGGCTCACCTGATCCTACGAGCGGATATACAGATGATTTCGTTTACGGTTACAACCTGCTGGGAGATTATCCTAATAATTTACCTGAAAGACATCTTACAACCACCCCGATAGATTGTTCCAATCTTTATGGTGTACAATTGAAATTTATGCGTTGGCTTGGAGTAGAAGGCCCGGACTTTGATCACGCTTATTTACGTATCAGTACGGATGGCAGTAGCTGGACTACTATTTGGGCCAACCAGGCAGAGATGACAGCCGGATCATGGGAAGAAGTTGTTTATGATATTTCGGCCATCGCTTCAGATCAGCAAACCGTTTACCTGCGATGGACTATGGGAACCACTGATGGAGGCTGGAGATATTGTGGCTGGAACCTGGATGATGTACAAATTTTTGCGCTCGAAGATGTGACCCTTTCGATCAATGAGTTTTATCGTACTGACCCAAATTCATTTACCAACCATCCGAATCCGTTCGGATCAAACACTACTTTTATGTATGAACTCTCACAGCCAGCCCTGGTTTCACTTCAGATTTATGATTTGCAGGGAAGGCTGATCAATACACTGGTAGATACTTATCAACCGGCAGGCAAACATTCAATGGTCTGGAAAGCTGGCGACATAAAAAGTGGAATCTACTTAAGCATGTTGAGAACCAACGAAGGAGTTGCTACCCGGAAAATAATCGTGCTTAAATAAACTGTAGAAGCAAATATTTTTCTGAACCTGCGATTATTTGCTGATTCAAATATATATCTCAAGATAAAGCCTGAAGAATTAAGGAGTTCAAAAGTTAAACCCTTAACTCTTTTGGATATCCAACGTAATATTTTGATACCGGAGCTGAGAGCACGGAAACATTCAGCTGGTCAGAAGCTTCAGCAATATCGGTAATACTTCCGTCTTTGTTCAGGATATGGATTTTGTCCTTGGTAGGGTCGTAAGCATTATTGGTTATGGTTCCTTCAAAAACAAAATATCCTGCATCTTCAAGAGCAATTTCAAAATACCTGGCTGCTTGTAACCTCAGATCCGCAAGCCTGTTTTCTGGTAAGGGGATATTAGAAATTTCAAGTGCAAAAAGCCGGCGCTCTATCAGGAAGCAGCTAAGTGAAGAAAGAATTTTATCCTCATGCCCGCACCATACCTTCATTGAAGTCAGAATATCGAAATCGTCGAGACGGGAAAAAGCATCCAGCAAATCCGGATTGTTTCTGAAATCTGAAGCTGAATAATTATGCTGCAGGAATTGGAGAAAAGCAGGAGTAGCAAAAATCGGGATATTTTGCTGCGCCAGGTACTGGGCACGTTGCAACAACTTTATAATCATCTGTTCGGCGCTGAGCACTGTTTTATGAAAATATACCTGCCAGTACATCAGCCTTCTGGCAATGATAAATTTCTCAACAGAGTAGATACCTTTTGCTTCGACCACAAGTTCATCGCCTGAAACATTCAGCATTTTGATGATGCGATCCGTGGAGATAACACCTTCAGATACTCCGGTGAAAAAGCTGTCGCGTTTAAGATAGTCAAGACGGTCCATATCGAGCTGACTGGCAACCAACTGGTGCAGGAACCGTTTGGGATAACGGTTGCTGAAAATGGCCAGGGCCGTTTCAAGCTGGTTGCCAAACTGCGTGTTTAGTTCCCGGATAAACAACATGGACAATTCTTCATGATCCATTCCATGCACAATGCTGTGTTCAAGCGCATGAGAATACGGACCATGACCAATATCATGCAGAAGGATTGCCAATAGTGCGCCATTGGCTTCTTCCGAAGTAATCTCCTGCCCCTTCAACCGCAGCGAATCTATTGCCTGCTGCATCAGGTGCATGGCACCAATGGCGTGATGGAATCGCGTATGGAGTGCACCCGGGTAAACAAGTTGGGTCAGGCCAAGCTGCTTGATTCGTCGCAAACGCTGAAACCAGGGGTGCTCTATCACATCAAATATCAGGTCGCTAGGGATGGCGATAAACCCGTAAACCGGGTCGTTGATTATTTTTCGCTTATTTAATGAAGTAGGCATCGGCCGAAAGATTTAAGTGTTTTTTGTTTAAATTCAAAATTCCAGATTCGAGATTCAAAATAGGGACTTTGCTAATTAAAGAAAGATTATGGGGCTAAAGCACTGATATATAAAACATTCATTTCCAGTTGGCTAAAGTCAACGGCAATCTAAAATTCAGCAATTTCTGAGGCCTACACCGTATAAATCAATTTTATGGGGGGCTCCCAAACTCTATGCTGACTCGTCTCTCGTCCTTTGCCCTTGTCTTTCGCCCCACGCCCCACGCTCATTGTCATTGCCCTCCGCTCAAATGCAAAGCAAAATCAAATATTCACCCATATCCTGCGTTAAAGGTACATCGAATCAGTGGGCCTGAACCGGATCGGGTCGTAATTTTGCAAAAATCAGAAAAACTATGGATAAGATCAACGTTTTGTGGGTGGATGATGAAATTGATATGTTAAAGCCGCATATTATCTTCCTGGATCAGAAAGGCTATGATGTGCATACTGCAAACAGCGGTGGCGATGCGATTGATATGCTGAAAACCCAGGTTTTCGATATTGTTTTTCTGGATGAGAACATGCCAGGACTTTCAGGAATTGAAACGCTTGCTGTGATTAAAGACAACTATCCCAGTCTGCCGGTTATCATGATTACCAAGAGTGAGGAAGAGAGTATCATGGAGGATGCCATCGGGTCGAATATTGCTGATTATCTTATCAAGCCTGTTAACCCCAATCAAATCCTGCTTGCACTCAAAAAAAACCTGGAGAACAAGAAGATCATCAGCGAAAAAACTACTCATGCATACCAAATGGAATTTCGCAATATTGGAATGGAAATAACCAATAACCTTACTCATGCTGAGTGGGTTGAGATTTACCGTAAGCTGATTTCGTGGGAACTGAAGCTCGAGAATTCAAAAGATGAAAGCATCCTGGAAGTTTTGCAAATGCAGAAGAGTGAAGCCAATCAGGTTTTCACCAGGTTTATTGAAAACAATTACCAGGGCTGGCTGAGCGGTTCAGGGAATAACCGCCCCGTGTTATCGCATATGTTGATGCGCGAAAAAGTTTTCCCGTTGCTTGACAAAAAGAAACCGGTGTTTTTTCTTCTGATTGATAACCTGCGCTATGACCAGTGGAAATTCTTACAACCTGTGATTGAAGAATATTTCCGGATCGAAAAGGATGAGATGTATTACAGCATCTTGCCAACCACCACGCAATATGCCCGCAATGCCTTGTTTTCAGGATTGATGCCTTCGGAGATCGAAAAGAAGTACCCACGTTATTGGGTGGACGAGGGAGATGAAGGCACAAAAAATCAGTTTGAGAGTGAGTTGTTGAGCGAACTGCTTAAACGTTTTGGTCGTGATGTGAAATACAGCTATACCAAGGTGCTGAACCTGAACGCGGGTAAAAGACTTGTGGAGAATATGTCGAACCTGATGGTAAACCAACTCAATGTTATCGTTTATAATTTTGTAGATATGCTCTCGCATGCCAGAACCGAAATGGAAGTGATTAAAGAACTTGCCGGCGACGAAGCAGCTTATCGCTCTATTACGCTTTCATGGTTTATGCACAGTCCGCTGCTTGAGGTATTTAAATTTATTGCTGATAAACAGATAGATCTCATTATTACAACCGATCATGGTTCAGTGCGGGTTCAGAACCCGGTGAAAGTGGTTGGCGATAAGAATACTACCACTAACCTCCGCTATAAGTCGGGCAGGAGTTTGAACTATAATTCCAAAGAGGTTTATGAGGTGAGGAATCCTGCTGACATTTTCTTGCCACGAACCAATGTGAGTTCATCGTATATCTTCTGCCGCAAAAACGATTTTTTTGCTTACCCGAACAATTACAACTATTACGTGAATTATTACCGCGATACTTTTCAGCATGGTGGTGTATCGCTTGAAGAAATGCTTGTGCCTTTTATAACTTTAAAGAGCAAGTAAGCTCCTTTTATTTTCTGAACTTTTCCTATCTTGCGGCACCAAAACCATAATTTTGTTCTGCTCAGATGTTAACATTACAAGCCGCTACAACCGGCGACCTTGACTTGGTTGCCCGCAAGATTATCAATTCCTTTCCTCAACAGCGGGTCTTCGCTTTTTATGGAGCTATGGGTGTGGGTAAAACTACGCTTATCAAAGCTGTTTGTCATGAATTGGGTGTTGAAGATGTAGTTGTAAGCCCAACTTTTTCATTGATCAACGAATACAGCACCCGTGAAGGCGATCCGGTATATCATTTCGATTTCTATCGCATAAAATCACTGTCAGAAGCTTTTGATATGGGCTACGAAGAATATTTTTTTAGTGGCCATTATTGCTTCGTGGAATGGCCCGAAAAAATTGAGCAACTTTTACCTCCCGGCTTCGTATATATTATTATCAGCTTTGGTGATGGCGATCAGAAAAGAGTCATAAGCGTGCGATCCTAATTATTGATAAGTCATGAACCAGGAAAAGAAACAATTTGTATCATTTACAGCCACCGGCGGCATGCTTCCGAAAGAAGAAATGCTTGAGGTTGCCCGAAAAAAATCTTCTCTGACAATTGGAATCCCTCGTGATCATTCCAGACTTGAGAACCGCATTCCTTTGGTTCCCAATGCAGTGGGCATGCTTGTTAAGCATGGGCATAGGGTACTTATTGAATCCGAAGCAGGGAAACGGGCATGGTTCAGTGATCATGATTATGCTGAGCATGGTGCTGAAATAGTACAATCGCCGCAAGAGATTTTTACCAGCGATATGATCCTGAAGGTAGCGCCTCTTACAGAAGACGAATGTGAACTATTGCGTAGTCGGCAGACCCTGGTTTCGTCTTTGCATCTTTCAGCAAGCGATGAGAATTACATACGTAAACTCATTACCAAAAAATGCACAGCCCTTGCTTTTGAATATTTGCGCGATAAAAGTGGAGCCTATCCCCTGCGGCGTTCTATGAGCGAGATTGCCGGAAATGCGGCAGTATTGATTGCTGCCGAATACCTCTGCCATCCTACCTTGGGAATGGGCCATATGCTGGGTGGTTTTTCAGGTGTGCCACCTACCGAGGTAGTGATACTCGGCGCTGGTACAGTAGGGGAATTTGCAGCCGCTTCAGCCCTGGGTATGGGCGCATTGATTAAAGTATTTGATAACTCGGTGTATAAACTTCGCAACCTGCAGTCCATGCTTAATGTACGGATTTTTACTTCGGTGATCCAACCTGAAATCCTGCTAAAGGCTATAAAAACTACTGATGTTGTGATCGCTGCATTGCATACCGATAGTGGACGCACTCCTTTCTGCATATCGGAAGAAATGGTGAGCCAGATGAAACCCGGTGCAGTGATTATTGATGTAAGCATTGATCAGGGCGGTTGTGTTGAAACCTCTGAACCAACCGATCATCAGAATCCTGTGTTCAAGAAATATGATGTGGTGCATTATTGTGTTCCCAATATTGCTTCCCGGGTACCTCATACTGCATCTTACGCCCTAAGCAATTATCTCACCCCTATCTTACTTTCTATCGGAGAGCAAGGCGGAATTGCAAATGTGCTGAAAGCAGATGCAGGCTCACGCCGCGGTGTTTATCTGTTTAACGGGATTGTGACAAACAAGCTGTTGAGCGAAAAATACAGCCTGCCTTATCAGGATATTGATCTGCTCATGACGGCATTCTAGGATTAGCTCCGGGTTCAAAGTTCAAAGTTCAAGGTTCAGTGTTCGACGTTTAGCGTTCGGCGTCCTTCGTTCCCTCGTCCCCTTTTCTTATCTCTTCGTCTCTAAGTCCCTCATTATCATCTTCTCACCTTCTCATCTCTCATATTCTCCCACTTACCCATTCACGCATTCGCCTGCTCACTCCTCCTTCTTCTCCGTTCAGTTTCAATCAGATTTAACTCCCGGCTGGTTTGTCCTGCAATCGAGGTGTTTTCTTCTGCCCGGCGAAGCAGATACGGAAGCACAGATTTCACGGGTCCGTAAGGCATGTATTTCACAACATTGTAGCCGGCATCTGCCATGTTAAAACTAATGTGATCGCTCATGCCATAAAGTTGAGATGTCCAAATTCTGGAATCATTTTTTGCCAGGCCATGCTTATCCATTAGTCGCATCAGATGGTGGCAGCTTTTTTCGTTGTGCGTGCCGTTGAAAATACTAATCCTGTCAATATTTTCAACCGAGAAAGTTAGCGCATCATCATAATGCCGGTCGGTGGTAGGTTTGTCCGGATGGATAGGGGAGGTATAACCCATTTTCTCAGCACGTCTTCTTTCGCGTTCCATATAAGCGCCACGTACAAATTTGGCTCCCAGGAAAAAACCTTTTAGCCGGGCTGTTACCAAATCTTTTTTTAGAACCGCAAGTCGGTCAGTCCGGTACATCTGGTAAGTATTGAAGACTATAACCTTTTCTTTGTTGTATTTTTCCATCATCTCCATAGTGACCTTGTCAATGATAGCCTGGTAATGCACATCTTCAGCATCAATCATGATAGGAACGTTCAGTGAAGCAGCGTGCTTGCATAAGGTGTGGACCCTTTGACGAAAATCAGCAAGACCCGAAAACTCATTTTCATTCAATTTGTCTCCGGCACTCGCTTTCTCAAGTACATGCGATGTTGCAAACGCTGTCGGTTTGAACACGGCTATAGGTACGTTGGCATCCCTGGCTGCATAATCAATGGTGCGAAGTGTTTCTTGCAGCACCGCTTCCATATATTCTTCTGATTCTCCTCCTTCAACTGAATAATCCAGGATCGCCTTTACATTGAACTTTTCCAGTTGACGTACCGCCGGGATGCAATCATCAATGGTTTCGCCTCCGACAAATTGCTTGTACAGCGTTGGCTTAACAGCCCAATTAACAGGCAAGTGCAAACGAAGTGCAATATTGGATAAGAATTCACCGGTGGCCACAATGAACGGACTGGCAATGGTTCGGAACAACCAATGGGCGCGTTTAAGATCGTTTGATGATTTGATTGCGAATGCAATCCGGGTATTGTTGAAATCAATCATAGGCTAATCAAAGGTTTTGCAATTAATAACCAACAGCGGAATAATACGTAATTTTGTTTGAATTGTTTTTCAAAAGTACAAAATGCACCAAAGCGGGACTATTTTTACAGGTGTGGATTGCATAAAATCCCTCGAACACTTTTTCAGCCAGGAAGTGAAGCGCTATTCCGGCATTTTTATTCTTACCGACACCAATTCACGAATGCATTGCCTGCCGCTCTTGATGGGCCAATTCAAGTTTCCAGAAGACACTAAATTTCTTGAAACCGAACCTGGCGAGCAGAACAAGAACCTGCAAGTCTGCACTAAAGTCTGGCAGGAACTTGCAGCTTTGGGCGCCGATCGGTATTCGTTACTCATTTGTCTTGGTGGGGGAGTGGTGTGCGATTTGGGCGGTTTTGTTGCGTCAACCTATCAACGAGGCATTGATTTCATTTTTTTTCCAACAACCTTACTTGCACAGGTAGATGCTGCCATTGGTGGCAAAACAGGTGTGAACCTCGGAAAGTTGAAGAATTATGTTGGATTATTTTCGCCGCCGAATGCGGTATATATTATGACATCATTCCTTCAAACGCTTCCCTATGTTGAGTTGCTTTCAGGCTATGCGGAAGTGGTGAAGCATTCATTGCTAAGCAGTGAGAAATACTATCATCAACTGGTTCTGCAATTTCCTGATATAAATGCGATCCAATCCACTTCCAACTGGGAAACGGTTGTTGAACGATCAGTGAAGATTAAAAACAATGTGGTGCAGTCCGATCCTTATGAGAAAGGATTGCGTAAAGTTCTGAATCTGGGTCATACGGCAGGACATGCATTTGAGAGTTACGCACTGGCGCATTACGGCAAACCCCTGCCACATGGATTTGCAGTGGCTATGGGTTTGATCGTTGAACTAGACCTCTCGGTGATTCATTGCGGGTTTGATCCGAAATTGGCTTCAGAAATCTCTGACTATTTATTATCGGTTTTTCCATTCTATGCTTTTGCCTCGGATAAAATCCCGGAGATTACTCAACTGATGGGATTTGATAAAAAAAACAAAGCCGGGGCCATTCAAATGACACTGATTAAAAAACCCGGAGATTTGATTACTGACGTTGCATGTTCGCACGAAACAATTGAAAAAAGCCTTATCGAATATCTCAGCAAGGGCAATTCTTTTGGCTTTGCCAAAACCTTCTAGGATGAAATCATTTATATTGCATCGACCTTCCTCTCCTTTCAGCGCTGAGATAATACTTCCAGCCTCCAAAAGCATCAGCAACAGATTGCTTGTAATGCAGTATTTATCAGGAAACAGAATTGCAATAGAAAATCTGTCGGAAGCAGATGACACCCGCTTGATGATGGATTTGCTGAAAAAAATAGGGCATCACGTTTCGGAAGGAAACAAAAACGGGATTTGCGAAATTGATTGTCAGAATGCTGGAACCGTTTTCCGGTTTCTTACTGCAGTTCTGGCACAACAACCCGGTAATTGGATTTTAACCGGTTCTGACCGTATGTTGCAGCGGCCGGTGGAAACACTTTGCACTGCATTGCAGGAATTGGGCGCATCAATTGAATACTTAGGAAAGAGTGGTTTTCCGCCGGTTCAAATCCAGGGTGCGAAACTTCGTGGAGGCAGAATCCGGATAGATGCTTCACAAAGCAGCCAGTTTGTATCGGCGATGTTGCTGATTGCCCCATATTTAGAAGGTGGATTGAAGATTGAGTTTCAGGGAAGCATCGCTTCGCGTCCATACATTGATATGACACTTTCCCTGATCGGAAATTCAGGAATCAAATATCGACATGAAGATTCGCTCATTTCAATTGAGCAAGGTGAATACAGTCGCCAATCTTTTACGGTGGAACCTGATTGGTCTTCGGCTTCTTATGGCTATGAGGCTGTGGCGCTCATGCCGGGATCGCAGATTCTGTTTAATGGGCTCTCAATGAAGAGTATCCAGGGCGATGCGATATTATCAGATGTTTTTAAATCATTTGGTATTGGTTCGCAAGAAACAGGGAAAGGGTTGTTGGTTAGCCATGTTGCACCACCAGCGCCCACTTTTTCTTACAATTTCAGCAACTGTCCCGATCTGGTTCCCGCAATAGCCGCAACATGCACAGCTCTTAACATAGGATCAACATTGAGCGGGTTAATCAATCTCCGGATCAAGGAAAGCGATCGCCTTCAAGCCTTACAAACAGAGTTATCAAAGATTAATAGCAACATAGAGATTTCAGGAAAAGATACACTACAAATATCGAAGCAATCAGCCTTAGTTCTGAGAAAACTAGTCCACTTTGAAACCTATCAAGATCATCGCCTGGCCATGGCGTTGGCGCCACTTGTTGTCTGTTGCGAAACTGCAGAAATTGACAACCCCATGGTAGTGGCTAAGTCGTACCCTGATTTTTGGGATGATTTGAGGAAGTTGGGGTTTGTTGTGAAAGGCTGAGGCAAAGGCTAAGGCACAGCCAAAGGTTTAGAGCTTATCAGAACCTTTGTGAGGCTGGAAATGAATTGAATACATACACTACCGGTTCAATATTAATAATTGGTAACATTTAATCCAAGGTGAAAGCATTCGCTTAAATATTTTTAAATACTTTTGTGGAGAACTTGTATCCGACCCGAATTTATGCACGTTGATGTTTTCATTCCCTGCTTCATTGATCAGTTTTACCCTGAAACAGGTATCAACATGGTTAGGATATTAGAAAAATTTGGAGTGGAGGTTCATTACAACAAAGAGCAGACATGCTGTGGGCAAATTGCCTTTAACAGCGGGTTCTGGGACGAAGCCAAAGCTATTGGTGAGAAGTTCATCAAAGATTTCTCAAACAACCGTTTTGTTGTTGGCCCTTCGGCTTCATGTGTTGGAATGGTTCGGAATTATTATGATGTTTTGTTTTATAACTCTGCCTTGCACAATGAATACAGGCAACTGAAGAAAAACATCTTTGAATTCAGCGATTTTGTTGTGAACAAGTTGAATGTGGTTCAGATAGGTGCTGAATTCAATCATGTGATCACCTACCACGATTCCTGTGCAGCATTGCGGGAGTATGGGATTAAAGATGAACCCCGCCTGTTACTAGGGCAGGTAAAAGGATTAGAGATTAGGGAAATGAAACATACCAGCGAGTGCTGCGGTTTTGGAGGAACTTTTGCAGTGAAGCACGAACCCATTTCAACAGCTATGGCCGAGCAAAAGGTTGAACATGCACTTGCTACCGGGGCTGAATATATTGTATCAACGGACGCATCATGTCTGATGCACCAGGAGGGATATATTAAAAAGCACAATTTGCCATTGAAAACCATACACTTGATTGATGTACTTGCTTCGGGATGGTAATTTGGCTGATATGATTTTTTAAACTGATCAGAATAAACCAGACTATATGAAACGTTTGATGATTCTGGGATTGCTCATTTTTATTTCTGGCTCTTTTTATGCTCAGAAGGGGCCCAACTTTACGGTACCAACTGTAGTTTGTATTGGGGAACCGGTTAACATTACCAATACAACTACCGGAAACTATGAGAACTATTACTGGAGTTTTTGTGCCGCAAGTCCTTTCGATCTTCCATCTGTCGCAAATGTTGCTTTGGATCCGAACCCATTTTTTCAGCCGGTTTTTATTGCATTGGCACAACAGCAAAATGATTACTTTGCTTTGGTTGTGAATCATAACAACACTGTTCCGACACCTGGCAATGGTTATATAACACGCATTGATTTTGGTATGGATATTCTGAACCCTACGCCTGATGTGACAAATATCCAGGGAATGTTGCCGAAATATCCTGAAGGTATTCAAATCGTTAATGATAATGATAAATGGTATGCCTTTGTGATTGGCGGCAAAATTGAGTTTGGTGTGAACAACGCCTTTTTCCGTAGGCTTGATTTTGGAAACTCATTGTCGAATGCACCCTCATACACCAGTTTAAACACCAGCAACCAGCTTTTTTTCCCCCATGACCTTTATATTTTTAAGGAAGAAGGACCCGGTGGCCTTTGGTGGGGTCTTACGGTCAATAGTGGATCCACCAGCCACCAGGATTCCATTGATGGGTCAGTAACACGGTTTGCATTCCCGGGAGGCATTGAATCAAATCCAGCGGTTCAAAACCTTGGATCCTTCAATAAGCTAAAAGACCCGGTTGGAATTTTCCCTATAAAACACAATAATAAATGGTATGTTTTTGTAACCGACAGGCATGCAGGTCTTATCCGTCTTGATTTTGGAGGTTCGTTAACCAATTCCCCCACTGCCGTTAATGTAAGCACCAGCGGAATGCTTACCCGTCCCCGGGATATTTCCCTTATGCGATATTGCGATAAGATATTGGGCTTTGTTGTTGATGGTGAACAACATGGCAACAGCTTTCTGGTTCGACTCGACTTTGGCGACAATCTTGAATCTACTCCCACCGCCGAAAAGTTGACTGAATTGGGCAATGCTTTCAATTTTCCACACAGTATTTCGGATCTTATCAGGGCCGATGACCAAACCTTTGCCCTGGTTACCAATGTGGGGAACGATAATATTTCCAGGGTTTTCTTTCCTTCCTGCGAAGATGAAATCCCAGCTCAGTCTTACACTTCAAATGTAAATCCCCAGCCGGTTGTTTATAATTCACCCGGAACTTATAACATTGAACTGATTGTAAATTCAGGTTTACCGGATCAGGACAATATTTGTAAGGAAGTCATTGTAAACCTGCCCACGGCGCAATTTGAATTGGTAAACGATACAATCTGCGATGGAACGTCTGGTTTGATAAAAGTTCATTTCACAGGACATCAGCCACCCTTTAGTTTTAGTTATAACAATGGGCAGCAAACCTTCGAAGTTACTGACATCACATCAAGTCAGTTCAATCTTTACGTTTCACCAGGTTCAACTACAACTTATTCAATCTCTTCAGTGGCAGATAACCTTTGCTCCGGCGAAGCTATCGGGCAGGCAGTTACCATGCATGTTTTGCCTAAGGATGATGCCGGGTTTGCTTATCCATCGGCTACTTTCTGTCGAAATAGCCCCCCGGTTTTACCAACAGTGAATCTCGATGGTGGATTATTCTCATCAAGTCCAGGATTGGCGTTAGATCCTGCAACAGGCCTGATAACACCTACATCATCTATCGAAGGTTCTTATAATGTGACTTATACGATAAACCAGGTTTGCCAGAATTCGAGCACGATGCTGATAAATATTGCGGATGAAGTACTCGCAAATTTTAGTTATTCAAATGCTGGATATTGCCAGAATGATCCAAACCCGGCCCCTATTTTCGGTGAATTTTCATTTCCGGGCGAATTTTCTGCTTCCCCTCCCGGCCTTTCATTAAACCCACTTTCAGGAGTAATTAATCCTTCCGGCTCTGAACCCGGTACTTATTGGGTTTATAATGAATTATCAGAAGGTGCGGGCTGTCCTTATGAAATAGACTCTGTACAGGTCATTCTCTGGCATTTGCCGGTTCCAGCTTTTACCGCTGATACAGTTTGTTTTGGTCAACCTACAACACTCATTGACCAAAGTACCATTGCTGAAGGACAGGTGCAACTTGTGCAATGGTTTTATAATGGCATTATGATCGGGCAGGGTACGGAATTTCAATATGCATTCCCAGCAGCGGGTCAGCATAATGTGCAACTGGCTGCAATATCTGAAAACGCATGTACCAATGATACTATTATTCAGGTGTATGTGAAAGATTTGCCTGTAATTGATTTGGTTCGAAGAATACCTCCGGGGCAAGTGGTCATGTCAGGAGACACACTTTTTGCCTGTGTTTATAATTCTGTTACACTTGATGCCGGCGACCCGGATTATCCTGATCGGAGTTACCAGTGGTCAGTAGGCGCAGAGACCGACACACTTACGATTGGCGCCCTGGGTATTGGCTATGAATTGCAATATCACGAAGTCATAGTTACCGATTTAATTACCGGATGTGTAAACACGGCTAGTATTTTTATCGAATTCAGTATTGTTCCGTGCGAGATAGGAATATTTGAACTTGATATAAACGCGAACATCAGCATTTACCCTAATCCTGCCGATAAACAGGTGACCATTGAAATTGATAATGCTGAATATGTGAACAGCCTTCAATTTATTAACATGCTGGGCGAGGCAGTCAGGTCGTACGATCTGTCGCGTGAAAAACAAGAATACGAGATAAATATTTCACTCCATGACATTAATCCTGGAGTTTATCTGGTGAGAGTCATTGGAAATGGATTTTATGGTTCCTATAAAGTTATTGTGAGTTCTAAGGGGGAATGATAACTTTTTAAACATTTTATAAACAAAGCGTTATCATTTGTTATGATAATATATAATTATTTATGCCTATGACGATTCGTTTACTTAACCCAATGGTTCGGATTGGGGCTGTTCTGATTTTAACTGTTCAACTTGCTACTGCTCAACATAATCTCTCAAATCAAATCTTACAGTCAAGCAATTCCGGTAAGGAAATTTCTTTCCACGCTGAAAATATCAATACCAGCTATTTCATTAGCATGGAAGGATATACCAGTCTTTTCGAGAAAATCTATTTTATTGATTTGATTTTTAATCTCAGTTATATTGAGCCATCCTATGAAGGTATTGGAGTGGATGGAGTTAAAATAGAATTGCCTGTAACTATAACAAAGGAATATCTTGATTTTGATCTTGAGCAGATCAAAACACAGGTAGAAATTGCCAGCAACAGTTGGGATAAGGATGAACAGGGAATTTATATGGCAGGCGCTTCCGGCCGGCGTGAGGTCAACCTCATGAACTATGTGATGGGGCGTGATGGAACCAATGACTCCTGTCATAAATCATTTCCTTTTTGCACCGGCACTACATATAATTTCCCTGCCGGGGTAAATTCAGGAACAGCTCAGGCAGGTGCTTATTATGATTGCCTTTCAACCCGTCCTAATCCTGCATGGTATCACATGAAAATCGGAACCAGCGGGAATATAATTATAACTATGCAAAGCAACCCATTGCGGGATATTGATTTCATCTGCTGGGGGCCCTTCACACATCCTACCGATCCGTGTGTTGCACAGCTTACTGCGGCCAAAGTAGTTTCGTGTAGTTACTCAACTTCAGCAACTGAGATAGTTACGATCCCAAATGGTGTTTCCGACGAATACTATATCTTGCTAATTACAAACTACTCAAACCTACCGTGTAATATAAGCTTTTCACAAACAGGTGGTACGGGTACAACAGATTGTACCATTGTTCCGCCACCCATCAACAATAACGGGCCATTATGTATTGGTGATGACCTCCAGCTTTCCGTACAAAATGCAATACCTGGCTCAACTTATTCATGGACCGGTCCAAACGGCTGGTCTTCAACCCAGCAAAACCCGGTAATTCCGAATGTGAATTTATCGCATGCAGGAACCTACACATTGATCATCACTCTTTTTGGCCAAACCAGTGATCCGGTTACCACCTTTGTCCAGATTTTTAGCCCCCCAAGCCCTACAGTCAGCGGTCCGCAAACTGCCTGCCAGGGATCGTCGCAAAACTATCATGCTGTGAATCCGCAGCAAGGAAGCACTTTTCAGTGGGTAGCCACAGGAGGTGAGATCACACAGGGCCAGGGAACATCCACAGCAACAGTATTATGGCAGGCGGCTGGTTCAGGGAGTGTAAGGGTTACTGAAACTCCTCTTTATTGCAGTCCGGTGTTATCACTTCCGTTGAATGTAACCTTGAGCCCATTGCCAGGTCAACCTTCTTTGCCCACTGGCCCTGCAAGCATCTGCGATGGAACTACAGGCGTGACTTACACAACTGCCGGAGCATCCAATGCCTTGAGTTACACCTGGAGCTTATTGCCAGCTGAAGCAGGAAACATCAGCGGAACAGGAACTTCTGCGACCGTAAACTGGGCGCCGGGTTTTGTCGGAAATGCAAGCATCAGCGTTTTAGGTGTGAATATGTGCGGCCCTGGTCTGGCTTCTGATAATCTGAGTGTGGTTGTTGGTGAAGAACCAACAGCCAATGCCGGTGAAGATGTTTCTATTCCTCACGGAACAGCTACCCAATTACAGGGTGCTGCGTCAGGTGCAGTTTCACCCTATTCTTATTCATGGAGTCCTGCCGACAAACTTGAAGATCCAACTATAGCAAATCCTCAAACGCATAATCTTTTTCAAACTACAGTTTTTACTCTAACGGTTACTTCTGCCAACGGTTGCGATGGAAGCGACCAGGTTACAGTAACCATTACCGGCGGTGCACTTGGTGTTGACGTAGGTTCGGATCCTGAGGCAGTTTGCCCCGGAGGCTCCTCAGAATTGAATGCATTTCCAAGCGGCGGCTCCGGAACCTATACATACTTATGGAGTTCCAACCCTCCCGGATTTACTTCAACTGAACAAAACCCATTGGTCATTCCAACTCAAACCACCACTTATTCAGTAGAAATAAGCGATGGCTTTAATTCGGCCAACGGAGCAACTACCGTCACTGTTTTCAGTTTGCCAACTGCCATTGCAGGAAACGATTTCGCTATCCCTCATGGAACCAGCACTACGCTGAATGGATCCGGTTCGGGTGGAACGACACCTTACGGCTATTCCTGGACGCCGTCAGAGTTTCTTGTGAATCCTGCTGTTAGCAATCCACAAACCATCAACCTGTATGAGCCCCAAACATTCTCCCTCCTAGTTACTGATGAGAATGGATGCACTAGTCTTCAGGATGCTGTTACTGTTAACATTTCAGGTACAGCATTGGCTGCTGGTCCGTCGGCAGCTGATAGCATTGTATGTCCTGGGTTCAGCACACAACTTCTTGCCAATGCCTCAGGGGGTTCGGCAAACTATGTTTACCAGTGGTCGTCCGTTCCGCAGGGCTTCACATCCACATTGGAAAATCCTATCGTATTTCCACTGTCAAATACTATTTATCATGTTAGCATCAATGATGGATTCAACGTAATTGCGGGCGAGATTGCAGTGGAAATTGCAGCCGAACCGCTACCTTCATTTACATCCGATCAGGTTTGCTTTGGCGAACCCACAACTTTAATCAATCAAAGCTCTATCTCCGAAGGGTCAATTGATATGCTAATCTGGAGCTATAACGGATCGCAGATTGGAGTTGGAAATGAACTGCTTTATTCCTTTCCTGCTGAAGGTTCGCACCAGGTAACGCTCACCGCTATCTCTGATCAAGCTTGCTTCAAGGATATTACTCAAAGTATATTTGTAAAGCCATTACCAGAAATTGAACTCTGGCGACGAATCCCGGAAGATCTTCGGTTCTTATCGGCATCAGAGGATACCCTATTTGTCTGTGTGTTTAATACGGTCACACTTGATGCAGGCGACCCCGGCAATCCGAACCAGATTTTTTCCTGGTCAGTAGGCGCTGAAACAGATACGCTTGCAATAGGCGCCTTAGGGATTGGTTATGAACTGCAGCTTCATACAGTCACTGTTACAGATACAGTTTCAGGCTGCGAAAAAACAGTTTCGTTGTTTATCGAATTCAGCATGATGGCCTGCGAATTTGGCATTCCAGGAATTGATCTCAATACGAAGATCAGGGTTTATCCCAACCCGGCCCAGGATTATCTCATGATTGAATGTACTGAGGATTTTGATGGGTTGTTTGCCAGTGTTTATAATACCTATGGGCAGCTTGTTGTCGGGGCAGAACCTCTCGGTGGAGCATTTGCCCCGCAGCACAGGTTGAATGTGAGCAGCTTAAATCCAGGGGTATATTTTGTTCGCATTCATAATTTTGACTTTATCCATACCGTTAAACTAATTATCTCAAGATATTAAAAACAGCGATCTGTAAAAGACCCTGAACTAGCTATTACCATTAGAATATGAAAACAACCAAAGCTGCCCTGCAACGATCTTTTTGCATTCTGGCATTAATTCTGTCCTCAGTTACAACTTTTGCACAAGACCGCTGTGAATACAAACCACCGCTGGAAACCAGGCACTGGATTTTTGGAAGAAATTTGGGGCTTGTTTTTAATGATCAGTACAATGTTGAATCTTACTCAGGATCGCAATTAACAACACCTACAGGCTCTGCAGTCATGTCAGATGCTGAGGGCAACCTGCTTTTTTATACCAATGGAGAGCACGTTTGGGATCGGAGACATCAACGCATGCCCAATGGTCAGAACCTCAGCAACTATCTTTATATTCCAACCCAGGCAGCATTGATAGTACCGCGTCCGGATGCCCCCGGACAATATTACCTTTTTCTCACTGACGACCCTGAAAGACCAGGTGGCAGCAGAGGCTTCAGGTATTGTTTGATTGATATGGCACTAAACGGCGGTTATGGAGATATCGTTGAAGGCTATAAAAATGTACTCTTGCTCGATCGTACCGCTGAAAAACTTACTGCAGTTAAGGACGACAATGATCAGGATTATTGGGTAATTACTCATGGCTGGAACAACGATAGTTTTTATGCATTTTCGATTACAAATGAACTTCCGGCTCTTTCAAATGCTACTATTACCAATATTGGGGCCATCCACACTTCCAATGATAATCCGGTAATCTGGAATTCCAAAGGGTATATGAAGGTTTCGCCAAAAGGTGATAAACTTGCAAGTGTGATTCACGAGGATGGAATTGTTGAAATTTTCGATTTCAATAACCAAACAGGCGTAGTTTCATATCACCGGGAATTGCCGCAAACTTATCACAGGGCTTATGGAGTTGAATTTTCATCCGACTCGCGTTATTTGTATTTCACAACTCTTGTAACAACTATTGATGCCCAGTCTTCCGAGCTTTTTCAGGTTGATGTTGTCACTCTGGACGTGAACCTGATATCCGTTCCCTCAACCCCGATAAGCAGCACCTTTGCTGCCTTGCAACTCGGAATGGATTCTAAAATTTATGTGATCCGCTTCAATCGTGGAGGCCAGGCTATAAACACATCTCTCGGTGTTATTGAGAACCCGAAAAGAATGGGAACCGCGTGCAACTTTGTTGAAACAATCCCAGGGTTTTCAAACGAGTTTTTTCAAAATGGTTTGCCCAATTTCATCCAAAGCTACTTCGATATTCCCCACTTCACCTATTACCGGCACTGCGAAGGCGATGATGTTGAGTTTAACCTCTGGAATACATCAAACACCACCACCACCCGATGGGACTTTGGCGATGGGCCTGTTAATGAAAGCGGGACTTCAACAACACGCTTGTATGATACCAGCGGGGAATATTTGAATGTGTCTGTCATTGAAAACGGCACATTCGGGCCGTATGCCGAAGATATTTTCATCCGTCCTTTGCCCGAATTAATCCCGGAACTTCCACCCAATGATAGTGTTTTGTTGATTTTTCCAAATACAATTTACCCGCTCGATGGCGGCGAAGGCTTTTATGAATATTACTGGTATTATTCTACCAGCCCCGATGGACCCTGGCAGCTGCTTTCCGGAGGGATAGGTGAAACATTCCGGGTTCAACCTATTGAAGATGAAGGATTCTATAAGCTGGAAGCCGTTGATATGGAATGCTGTGAGAATGAACGCATCATTGAAGTGCGTGCGTTGGACCTTAAGCTACCGACTGCATTCCGGCCTTCAAGTCCTGTGTTGGAAAATCAACGGTATAGACCCTATGGCGGACCAGTTTTCAATTACAGTATCCGCATTTTTAACAGATGGGGACAACTGGTATTTGAAGAAGAAATTGCCGAAGCCCGCGAGCAAGGCTACAAAGGCCAGGGTTGGGATGGTAATTTTAAAAACAATAATGGCACTTCAGGGGTATATGTGTATGTGGTTGTCTTTGACGTGGAGCATGAAAACCAGCTAATTCAGACCACAAAACACGGTTGGTTCATGCTGTTGCGTTAGCCTTTCCGCTACTTCACCAATCAAAATCTGATGATTATGAAGCTTGAATATGCCGGCCTTATAGCCCGCGAACTGGGTATTGACAGTAAAGCTGTCGAAAACACAATACGGCTTCTCAGCGATGGCGCTACAATCCCATTCATTGCCCGTTACCGTAAGGAGTGGACTGGTGGGCTCGATGAGGTCAAAATTGCGGCAATTAAGGACAGGGCACTGCGGTTCGAAGAAATGGACAAACGACGTGAAACCGTGCTCAACACCATACGCGAGCAAGGCATGCTGACTCCGGAATTGGAAAACCGCATCCTCAATGCCCAAACACTTGCCGAAATTGAAGACCTTTACCTTCCGTTCAAGCCCAAAAGAAAAACCCGCGCCAGCGTTGCTAAAGAACGTGGATTAGAACCGCTGGCAAAGATGATCATGGCGCAGCACGATGGAGATGTCAACCAGCTCGCACGCCGGTTTATTGATCCATCAAAAGAAATTAATGATGAATCAGAAGCATTGGCCGGTGCCAGGGATATCATCGCGGAATGGGTAAATGAGAATGCAATTGCCCGTCAGCGCATGCGGCTGCTCTTTTCACGAGAAGGCATTTTGCGGTCGAAAGTTGTTAAAAACATGGAAGATGATGCGGCCAAATACCGTGATTATTTCGACTGGGAAGAGCCTGTTTCAAGAATTCCATCACACAGGATTTTGGCCATTATGCGCGGCGAAAATGAAAAGCTGCTGAGGTTATCTATCGCTCCTTCCGAGGAGAAAGCGCTTATGACCCTTGATAAAATTTTCATAAAATCAAACAATGAGTCTTCGGATCAGGTGGCAGAAGCAGTGAAGGATTCCTATAAGCGTTTGCTGCAGCCTGGCATGGAAACCGAGATAAGGCAAATGCTCAAATCCAAAGCAGATGGTGAGGCCATCAGGATATTTGCCGAAAACCTGCGTCAACTCCTGCTTGCTCCACCTTTGGGGCAAAAGCGCGTGCTGGCATTAGATCCCGGTTTCCGGAGCGGTTGCAAGCTTGTTTGCCTCGATGCCCAGGGAAATTTGCTTCATAATGAAACCATTTATCCACATCCTCCGCAAGTTGAAGTTGGCGCAGCTATAAAGAAAATACTGTCGTTGGTGAATTCTTATCAAATAGAAGCCATTTCTATCGGCAATGGCACCGCCAGTCGTGAAACAGAGAATTTTATCAGGCGCATACATTTCGATCGCGATATTACGGTGGTGGTCGTAAACGAGTCAGGCGCTTCGGTTTACTCGGCTTCTGATCTTGCCCGCAAAGAGTTTCCCGATTACGATGTAACAGTGCGCGGTGCGGTTTCCATTGGTCGCCGGCTTATGGATCCGCTTGCCGAACTTGTGAAGATTGACCCAAAATCAATCGGTGTTGGTCAATATCAGCATGATGTTGATCAGAACGCACTGCAACATAGCCTGGTTGGCGTGGTTGAAAGTTGTGTGAACCTGGTAGGCGTTGATGTGAATACTGCCAGCATGGAATTGCTCACCTATGTTTCAGGAGTGGGACCTTCGGCTGCCGGAAATATAATCGCACACAGGGCTAAGAAAGGCCCGTTTCAATCGCGCGAACAGTTGAAAAATGTGAGCCGGTTCGGAGAAAAAGCTTTTGAACAGGCTGCTGGCTTCCTCCGTATCAGCGATGCAGAAAATCCGCTGGATTCCAGCGCAGTGCATCCTGAAAGTTATCCAATTGTATATAGGATGGCCAATGACATGAAAGCCACTGTACAGGATCTGATAAAAAACAAAGCGCTCCGAAAAGAAATAAAGCCAGAGAATTATGTGACTGAACAGGCCGGATTGCCAACAATCAATGATATCCTTGCTGAACTTGAAAAACCTGGCCGCGATCCGCGTGAAGCAATAGACTACTTTTCATTCGACCCGAATGTGCGCGAGATTGATGACCTGAAACCCGGATTGATTCTGCCCGGTATTGTAACCAATATCACTGCTTTCGGCGCTTTTGTTGATGTGGGCGTTCATCAGGATGGGTTGGTACATGTGAGCAACCTCGCGGATAAATTTATTTCTGACCCGGCCCTGGTCGTAAAAATTTATCAGAAAGTACAGGTAAAAGTATTGGACGTTGATATGGCCCGCCGCAGGATTCAACTGACAATGAAAGGCGTGGAGCAGTAAATCTTTAGTGTGAACCATTATGGGTTCGCCAATAAGCTTAGAGCAGGTATTATAAAGAATAATCTTTTCACCGGAAGTTCGTTTGAGTAATTGTAATTTGATAGCATGTTCAGGATATTTACTTTACTCTTAATTATAAGCAGTTTCACAATCGCATCTGCACAGGAGCGCAAGGCTGCATTCGGGCTTCAGATTGAGCCTGTAATCCCCAGCGCTCTTTTTAGAATTTCAACCGTTGAAACCCAGGTGGGCGATGTGTTGTTTACAATTGAACCCAGGCCTGGAATTGCTTACGGAGCAATGATTTCAGCAAATTTAACGCCGCGTTTTACGATAGAAACCGGGATCAACAGTTTATCGCGCGACTACAAAGTGTCAGTCATTGATGGTGATTTTACCAAATCATTACAGTTTAAGGTTGTCAATTTTGAGATGCCATTAAACCTGACTTACTATGTCAGGCTTGGTCCAAAATTGTATATGGGCCACTCAGCCGGGTTTTCATTTCAGTTTTTACCCAGCAACCTCAAAACTGCTGTGGATGAAAAGGATGCAAGCGGAAATACAATTTATAAACTTGAGCAGATTTCGCGGCGGCGTTACTTTATGATGCCAGCCTTTAAAGGCGGAATCAGGCTGGAATTCCGCACTGAGAATGATGGGTATTTTTTTATTGGGCCGACGTATCGCCTTTTTACAGTGCTTTACCGCTCTCAGCTTTTTTATTTCAGGGGCCAGGTTGATATTCAGAACCATGATGTGAAACCAATCGGCGATTATTTCGGGATCACACTTCGCTATGTTTTTCCTCCCGGCGATCTGCTGGTTCGGGATAAAACCAAGGACAAACCTTCGACGCGCCGAATAAGATTCAACTAACGCAAAGATTTTATTCGTTTAGAAAGAGGTAAAAGTCGTTGGTAAGCGCTTTATACGCCTCAGTATAGCTGTGATTAGCATTCCTTATAAAAATTGTTTCCTCCTCTGCTGAACCGGTTTGCTGCATGGCAAATTCAAGCACTACCCTTGTTTGGGCTGTTCCAGGCTTGCTAAAGATGTTTGCCTTGCGAACCATGAACAATCCCTTATCAACGCTTTTTCTCAGCATTGCCTCCAATAAATTTGGCGGGATGATGAACGCGGCTTTTCCTGTATTTTTTAGCAAGGTTGCGATGCTGCTGATAAACACATCCATAAACCTGTCATCAGCATGTTTTGCTAACAGCAGGCCGTCTTTACAGGGTTTCAGGGAGTTTATGAAATAAGGCGGGTTCGAAACGATGAAATCAAAGCAGTTTTTATGAGTGGAAGTAAAATCTTCGAGGCTGATATTTATGGCATTAAGCCTTTCCGACCAGGGACTTAATCCGAAATTATCTTGAGCTTGTTGGACGCTTGGTTCGTGGATGTCAATGGCTGTAATATGGGCGTTGGATTTTTGGGCCATCATCAGGGCTATCACACCACAACCTGTTCCGATATCAAGTATTCTTCCTTCCGTGGGTGGGGTGGCCCATGCACCAAGCAACACGGCATCGGTTCCAACCTTCATGGTGCTAAGGTTGTCGTTTACCTGGAACTGCTTAAACCTGAAAGCCTGGTTCATGAATTTATTCGAGATACATTTCAATCAAACCTTCGGGCGCATCTATGTGTATGACCCGCTGTTGCTTGTCAACCTTACTGATTATTTCGTCGGCAACCGGAATGAGTATTTCTTTATCGCCATGCATCACCTGTAAAAGAGCCTGCAAAGGATAATCCAGTACTTTTTCAATTTCGCCCAATTCCCCGAAGTTCTTGTCAATGACATTAAAACCAATTATTTCGTGATAATAAAATTGGTTCTCGCCCAAGCCTGGCAAGGCAGCTATGGGAAGGTAGACAGATGCGCCTGTTAGCAGATCGGTTTGATCAATACTGTCAATATCCTGAAATTTGACCTGTGCTTGTTTGCCCGGTCGCAAGTTAATTTCTTCGATCAGGAATGGAATCAGGTTTCCACCAATAGACGCAAAAATAGCATCAAGGTTTTGGTAATTGGAGGCATCATCAACATCCAGAAACATTAAAAGATGGCCATCCAATCCAATGGGTTTCAGAATTTTGCCAAGATAGTAGTGGCCCTCAATTTCCATAATAGTTGTTAATTATTTTAAGATTTAAAGCAAATTCCTTTTCCACGAATGAACGTCAAAGATATGCAAAATGATGCAGCGCAGTTTTTCTGGTTCGCACAACAACTGGCAAAAAAAAAGGCCACCTTTGGGAGGCAGCCTCTGATGTGTTGTGTTTGCTTTACTCTGGTTTTTCAGGTTTTGGCTCCTGAATTTCTTCAACTTCTTCGTCGGTTTGAGGAGTTGCTGCGTCCGCTTCTTTTTCTTCAGCAGGCTCGGCAACTTCAGTAGTCTCAGCAGCTTCATTAGGTTCGGTAACTTCAGCAACCTTAGTTTCTTCTGCAGGTTCTGCAACTTCAGCAACTGCTTCGGGTTCTTTAGTTTCTTCTGCAATAACCTCAGGTTCTTTGGTTTCTTCTGCTATGACTTCAGGTTCTGTTGCTACAGGAGTTTCCTCAATGGGTTCGTTTTCGGCAGTAGCCACTTCCGGTTCAGCAACAGCTTCTTCCTGTTCTTCAACTACCGGGCGAAGTTTTGCCGCTTTTCTTTCAGCCTCTTTTGCCTGTTTTTTTAGTAATTCGGCTGCACGGGCTTCATTCAGTTTGCTTTCTTCTTCCTTAACTTTCTTAATCCCCTCCTTTTGCAGCAATTCCTGCTCTCTTACTTTGGCCTTGATTTTTGACTCTTTTTCTTCGAGCCAGGCGGTGAATTTTTCTTCAACTTGCTCTGGGGTGAGAGCTCCCTTTTTAACTCCATTCAATAAATGAAATTTATAGAGGAGTCCTTTGTAGGAAAATATGGCGCGAACCGTATCGGTGGGCTGGGCCCCGGTTTGCAGCCAATGTAATGCGCGGTCGAAGTCAAGGTCAATGTCGGCGGGTTTGGTTAGAGGATTGTAAGTGCCAATCTTCTCAATAAATCTTCCGTCACGTGGTGCTCGACCATCCGCAATTACAATATGATAGAAAGCCTTTGCTTTCCTACCATGGCGCTGTAATCTGATCTTTGTTGGCATAAATTAAACTTGTTAATTGTATTTTTTGAAAATAAGGGTGCAAAGGAACAACTTTTTTTTAGATTTTGAAACCCGTGACAGGGGTTAATTTTGAAGTTTTGAACCACATAGACATATAGCCACATAGAGATCACATAATTTATCGATGTTTATTAGCCTTTTAGGTGCAGACCCAAATTTCAGATCAGAACTGTTGTCTGATATATTGCATTTCGGTGCGCTGCACCTCTGGTGTTTTCTGGAACTTTTATTCTAATATAACGGTGCGCTGCACCTTTGATGTTTTTGGGTCATCTACTCAACAATTATTACGATGCGCTGCACCTGAGTATTTCTTGATCGTCAGGCAGTTCGTTAAGATTTTAACGTAAAACAATAATAGATAAAACTGATCTTTGTCAGCATGGATTTAAAGTGAAGGATGCTCCGTGCAAGTGTAGTTCAAATAATACTGGTACCGGATACGTTTTGATTCAGTAATTTTGCCGTATGAAAAAAAATCACCTCATCTCAGTGCTTGTGATGGTAGCACTTGGCTTATCCATCGTTTCGCAGGTTTCTTGCCAGAATCCGCCAAAATTTGTGTTCGAAGGGCAGATCAGGAATATGTCTGAAAGTAAAATTATCCTGAACCGTTTGTTGGGTCACAAGGAAACGAATGTTTCTGAAGTGCAATCTAAAAGTGATGGTTCTTTCAGGATCACACTTGATGAAATGCCTCAAATCGGGCAATACAGGCTTAGGATTGACCCTGCTGGCAGGAACAACATTCTTGAATTTCTTTTTGCCGGTGAGGATAGGATCCGGTTTACTACTGATTATGGGTTTCTGATGGATAGTATGAGGTTCGATAATTCAGAAGTCAATACCTTGTGGTACGCGTATTTCAAAGCCAAGGAGGATTTTGAAACCCGTTTATCAATTCTTGAGCATCTGCTGAATATATACCCTGTTGATGAAAGGTTCTATCCTGAGGTCATCAAGGAATTCAACCTGTTGCAGGATGAACTGGAGCAAAAAATAAAAGAGTTTTTAGCCGGTAGTTCGAACCAATTACTGGCAGCCTATATCCGGTCAGATCAATCGCCCCGTATTAATCCTTACCTTTCCAGCGAAGAGCGCCAGCAATTTATCCGGTTAAACTTTCTTGCCAAAGTTGATTTCTCAGATACCTTGCTACTTCGCACTGATATTTTCCCTGGTAAAGCCTTATCATTTATCATGTTGTTCCGCAATCAAAGGTATGAACGCGAACAACAGGCTGAGGAATTTATTAAGGCAACCGATCAGTTGTTACCGCTTGCCATGATACAACCAGTAGTGTATAACTATCTTCTCGAATATACCATCAGCGGCTTCGAGCAGATCGGGCTTGAAGAAGTGCTGCTTCACATAGCGGAAAACTACCCGGTTGATGAAACCTGCATTTCTGATCAGGATTCGGGTGAGTTGGAACGCAGGATGCTTGGATATAAACTGCTTGCCCCTGGTAATCCGGCGCCCGAAATCAAACAAAACGACATTTATGAAAATCCTTTCGAACTCAGCAAACTGAATTCGGAGCGTATTCTGATATTTTTCTGGGCAAGCTGGTGTCCGCATTGCACTGCCATGATGCCGGATATCAAGGCATTGGCAACACAGTTGAATGCAGATGGTATTGATCAGTCGGATTCACAAAAGTTGCAAGTAGTTTCTATTTCTATTGATCATGATAAAGATGAATTTCAGGCATACCTTGAAAATAACAACCTGAACGACTCTTCCTTGCGGGCTTTCTGGACAAACCTTTGTGATTATAAAGCCTGGGATGGACAGGCAGCCACAGATTTTTATCTTTATGCAACTCCAACTATGATTCTGCTCAATAAAGACAAGCAGATTATCGGAAAACCATCAAATGTGCAGGAATTAATTAAGCAGCTAGGAATTTAGGTATTTCTGCTACCCGATCTATTCAATTCCCACAAGTTCAACCTCGAATATGAGTGTTGAGTTTGGAGGGATTACGCCAATTTCCTGGGCACCATAGCCAAGTTCAGATGGAATAAAGAATTTAAAAATACTACCAACCGGCATTAGTTGAATGCCTTCCGTCCATCCGGGAATCAATCTTGCCAGATCGAAAGTATTCGGCTCCCCGCGCTCGTAAGATGAATCGAAAACTGTACCATCAAGCAACATGCCTTTATAATGTACCTTCACCTCGTTTTGTGCGGTAGGTTTATCGCCATCTCCCATTTTGAGAATTGAGTATTGCAAGCCGCTTTCGGTGGTGATCACACCTTCTTTGGATTTATTCTCCTCAAGAAAAGCCTTTCCTTCAGAAATTACCGCTGTTGCTTTCTCAGCTTTTTCTTTCTCACGTTTGGCTTGCAGTTCCGAACCATACTTAACCATGATTGTTTCTGCCTGAGCCGTAGTGAAAATAGTGTCGTTGCCAAACCAGGCTTGTGAAAATCCCCTATTAAAAGTTTCAGCATTAAGATCCATACCATTGCTTTTTAAAGTAAAAGCAACATCGGTTCCAACGATATAACTAATAGTATCCATCAGGGTTTTGAGCTGAAATGCCTGTTCAACAGGTTCTGATTTTGATTTTTTCTTGCTTTTGGTCTGAGCCTGGATTATCAGAACTGGAAGAAAACATGACAGGAGAATTACTAAAACTGTTTTACGCATGATAATAAGTTTAATTGGTTAATAAGCGGATGCAAAGGTGCAAATATTATTTTATCTGATGGATTTAGCACAGTTAATTGTCAGCGCTTACCACCCGATGGGGTGCAAAGCACCACTCGGAGTGGCAGGTTTTGAAGCGCCAAGTTCAACTTTAGCTGTTAATATTGACCAATACTCATCCAATATCTGAGTTTTAGTTATTTTTGACCAATCATTTGCTTTTAGCCAAGTTGCGATCCTATGGAGCTTATTCATCTGAACCAGGAAAAATGTACGCAATGCATGCTTTGTGTACAGGCATGCCCGGTAAGGGCTATTAAACTGGGTCGGAACCAGGAGTTTCCTGAAATAGTTCATGATCGCTGCACAGGTTGCGGTTCTTGCTTAAAAGCTTGCCCTGAGGATGCAATTACTTACCATGATTCCATACCTGCCGTAGCTGCCTTGTTGGCTTCTGAAAACAAAGTTGCCGCCATCCTCGATCCTAGCATTGCAGCTGAATTTCCTGATATCACCGATTACCGCAAGTTTGCAGGCATGTTGCGATTGCTTGCATTTGAGTGGGTCTCGGAAACTGCTTTTGCAGTTGAGATTATAGCGGAAAAATATGGCGCAATGCTGAAGAATTTTAAGGGAAAGTATTACATGACTTCTAACTGTCCGACCCTTGTGCTTCACATTGAAAAGTACCAGCCTCAGTTGGTCAGGAATCTTGTGCCACTGCTTTCACCAATGAGTGCTATGGCGTTGATCATGCGCGAAAAATATGGCGATGGTATCAAGGTGGTTAGTGTTGTGCCTTGTATTTCGGCCAAAGTAGAAGCTTCGCGTTCGCATGGAAAATCGAAAGTGGATGAGGTGATTACTTTTACTGAATTACGAACGTTATTTAAAGGCAGAGACATCAGCGAAGCGGCATTGGAGTTTTCTGATTTCGACCCGCCGCATAGCCGGCACGGTTCATTGTATCCGATTGCCAACGGGTTTGTGCAGGTTGCCGGTTTGAATACCGATTTGCTTGAATCCAAAATCCGGACGGCTGCAGGCAAACAGAATTTTCTGACGGCCATCCGCGAGTTTGGTTCGCACATTGAAGACGTAAAATGCCATTTTAATCTTTTCTACAACAAAGGCTGCATGATGGGGCCGGGCATGAGTTTCAGCAATGATTATTACCGCCGCCATGCCCTTGTCACTGATTACACTGCTCGTCGCATAAAAGCCGTTAATGAAAATGACTGGATTGCGAACCTTGAGCAATTTGCAAAGCTTGATTACTCGCGTGAATTCCAACCCGATGACCAGCGACTGCCAATGCCATCGGAGGATCAGATAAATGAAGTGCTGAAAACCACTGGCAATGAAAATTTTGAACCTCAACATGCCTGCGAGCAATGTGGTTTTGAGTCTTGCCGCGATTTTGCCATTGCGGTTAGCCAGGGCCTGGCCAGAACCGACAGCTGCCTCACGTATTCCCTGAGAACGAAGCAGGATTATATAAAAACCCTCCGGAACACCAACGAGCAATTGTCGAAAAAGCAAAAGCAACTACAGGAAAGCGAAAAGCAATCAAGAGAAGAAACGGTTCAGGCGCAACAAGCGCTGCAAACCCTTGGTGTTCTGATCCAGAAACTTCCAGCTGGAATAGTGATCGTTAATGAGAACCTCCGGGTGGTGGAATCAAACCAAAGCTTTGTGAAAATGCTTGGCGAGGATGCTGCTATGATTAATGAAGTGATTCCCGGACTTAAAAATGCCGACCTGAAAACCCTGCTGCCTTTCAGTTTCTACAACCTGTTTAAATATGTTCTCAGCAATGGTGAAGATGTGCTTGGAAAAGATATACACTTCGAAGATAAGATGCTGAATGTTTCAATTTACAGCATTGTAGAAAACAAAATTACCGGTGCTGTTATTCGCGATATGTACCTTCCCGAAGTTCAGAAAGAAGAACTGGTGAAACGACTGAGCGAAGTGATTGATCAGAACCTGCAAATGGTTCAGGAAATAGGATCGCTACTGGGTGAAGGTGCCGCCAACACCGAGCGTATGCTGAATTCGCTGATTGAAACCCACCGCGCACAGCAGAAAAAAAGCGGAGCATGAGCAAGGATCTGTATATTGAAGTGCATTGCCAGCAAAAGAACCATGAAGGCGAGCGGATTTGCGGCGATGTTTTCCGCTCGGCCCGCATCCGTGAAGAAAAACGCATAGTGGCTGTACTTTCTGATGGCATGGGTCATGGTGTGAAGGCCAATGTGCTGGCCACACTTACTGCTACCATGATGCTGAATTTTATCAAGGAGCACAAGGATTTTGAGCGCATTGCAGAGATAATAACTAAGACGCTGCCAGTTTGCAGCACACGAAAAATAAGCTATTCTACTTTTACTGCACTGGATATCTCTTACAACGGAGACATCGGCATCCTTGAATATGATAATCCTCAATGCTTTATTGTCCGCGATGGAGAAGTGAAGGAAATTGCCTGGCAGAACTTTGTTACCGAAGGCCAGCAGGGCAGAAGAATGGTGATGCGCCATGCCCGTTTTCAGATCCATCAGCACGATCGTGTTGTTTTTTTCAGCGATGGAATTACACAATCGGGCCTGGGTGGAAAATATACTGAAGGTTGGGGAAGGGACAACCTCCTGGAGTTTGTTAAAGAAACCTTGAAAAAGAATCCGGAAATGAGTGCCTCGGAATTAGCTAACAAGGTTGTAACCAAAGCAATTGCCAACGATAACTATCATCCTAAGGACGATTGCTCCTGTGCCGTGGTTTATTTCCGCGAACCGAGACGCTTACTGCTTTGTACTGGCCCGCCCTTCGATGAAGGCAGTGATGCTGAGATGGCTTTGAAAGTAAAAGAGTTTGAAAGTAAGAAGATTATTTGCGGTGCTACAACAGCCGATATTATTGCCCGTGAACTCGGATCTGAAATTATGGATGAAACCGAATTTCACGATCCCGATTTGCCGCCGGTATCGAATATGGATGGTGTTGACCTCATCACCGAGGGAATGTTGACAATCAGCAAAGTAATTCAAATCCTGAAAATGTATGACAGCAATACTGTTTTCACGAGGGGTCCCGCTGATCGCATAGCCGCAATGCTTTTAGAAAGCGATGAAATAAATCTCCTGGTTGGAACCAAAATCAACGAAGCCCATCAGGATCCCACAATGCCTGTTGAACTCGACATCCGCCGCAATGTTGTGAAGAAGCTGGCGGAATTGCTGGAGAAAAAGTTTTTGAAGGAAGTGGGAGTGGAGTATTTGTGAGGATATGCCACGAATGCACGAATAGCCGGACAACCCCATCAGGGTTGGCCTTTCAAAATTCCGGAGAGCTTCTACTCATTCTTTGTGCTTGCAAACCAGAACTCTGACGGGGTTATGGCCATGTTTCAAACACTGTCATTGGCATACTGCCAGGATGCTATTCTTGTGATCTGAGAAAGAATAAGCCCTGTCCGGAACATTGATTGTCGTTATGATAACCAATTCTATTATCCAGACAGGGCATTCACCCGAGAGCTTATTGCTTGATCAGCTTCCTGATTTCTGTGTTTTCATTATTTCTTATCAGGACAACATATATCCCGTTGGGATGCCCAGAGAGGTTAAACTCTGCCTGATTTAAAACATTTTCGTTCGTTAGTATCAGTTCACCTATCAGGTTATATATGCTTACTGAAGTCTTATTTGAACCAAAGGTTTCTCCCATTTCAATAGTAAACCCGCCAGTGGTCGGATTTGGGAAAATCCTCAGATCATCCGAAAGGTTTTCATTAAAATCTAAGGCCGGGTTGTTTTCAACTTCTGATTCAAGGGCAAGCAGTGAAGCTGGCAATGTGCAGTATTCATCAGAAATATACGCACGGAAGTAAGCATTGGCTGCAACATTAAACACGGGAGTAATAATTATTGAGTTGCCTGCTATCAGCGTAAGGCTGCCTCCGGCATCTACGCTAACATCCTGAACAGTGATATTTTGGGTGGCGCCAAAACACTCGCTGTCATTTTCGCCAATAACCAAACCGTTAAGATCAAGGTTAACCGGTGTATCGTCTGTCTGCAATTCATACGCGCCCATATCTACTGTGCTGCCAGAAATACGAGGGTTGCCGTCAAGGTCGGTGGTAATGCCCGGGGGAACTGCGGAGTTATTGCCTATATTGATAGCAGGGGAGTGGGCTTGGGGGCGCAAATCCCCAACTGTACTAGGCCCTATCGGCGGCTGATCAACAAACAATGGATCTGCATCCAGATTAGCTGTGCCTGCATATCCACCCTGCACGATGGAGTAATTTACAGTTGGTGTGGAAGAAGTACTTACTATCCCGCTGCTGTTTCCCCAAATTATGCTGTTTGTTATCATGGAGGAGGAATTAGATTCATTGAACATCCCGCCGCCATTGCTAGCAGCCTGATTCCCCGAAAAGGAGCAGTTCGTTACTGTGGGTGAACAATTCTCCAAATTGGACATCCCGCCGCCACTTAAACCTGCCGTATTCCCCGAAAAGCTGCAGTTCGTTACCGTGGGTGAGGAATCTTCATAATTGTCCATACCGCCGCCAGTTATACCTGCCGTATTCCCCGAAAAGCTGCAGTTCGTTACCGTGGGGGAAGAGAATTTCTCATTTAACATAGCGCCGCCATAATCAATGGCCGTATTCCCCGAAAAGTTGCATTTGATTATCGTGGGGGAAGAATTATCATAATTGAACATCCCGCCACCCCCAAAAAAAGCAGAATTCTCCGAAAAGGTGCAGTTCGTTACTGTGGGGGAGCCGGAGTTATTGTACATGCCCCCGCCGAATCCGTTTGGGTCATAATAGGAACCCGTAACGTCAGCATTACCCATGGTGATGGTGAATCCATCTATCACCGCTGTGACGTTCGTGCCGGAGCCGGTAACTACAGTGTAGGAGTTTCCGGCCAGAGTTCCGCTCTGGTTGATATCTCCGCTGAGGATGGTGGGGTTAGCCACCCAATCCCGCTCAGAAAGCAGGGTTTCTGTTCCACTGAATCCGCCGTATATGGCAACGCCATTTTTCATAATAAATGAAATGTTGCGGTCGGTACCTGCTGTAGGATAATAGGTGCCTGCAGCTACCCAGATTTCGGTAATATTGGGACAGGTGCTGTTGAGTGCGCTTTGCAGGTCTGTGAAGGCATCTGTCCACGATATACCTCTGTTTAATCCCGTAGCATCGGCATCAACTAAGAGAATTGGCCTTGAAGGACAACCATTCACGACTGAAAAAGTCCGGACAAAATCATCCCCTCCAACACCATCACCATCACCATCCAGACTGGTGCCAAAAGGATTTTCCAGCCCGCCCGAAACCAGTGTTAACCGGTGAAGCCCCCATTGCAATGGAGTTAGGTCAGAAATCTGGAAGGTCATTTGGTTGGTCCCTATTTGGTAAATTGATGCGGTTAATAATGTATGAACAAAGTCATCTCCGTCGCCAAAAATTTCATTTGGCCCTGCACTACGTAGCTCAAAATTCGCCAAATTATTGACTGTTGCGGGATCTATCACCTGATTGAAAGCCACCGAAAAGCTGGTGAGATCAAGCCTTGATATTGTTGTTCCCTCGTCAGGCAAACCTAAGGTTGACTTAACCTGGGGAGCCGATAATACAGACGTCAGTGCAGCATAGCTATTCACCCTTCCCGAACCAAGTAACCCAACCAGGGTAGGGTTGGCAGCATCAATATTATCAGCAGTTGCCAGGAGTTGAGCTGCCACCTGATCGCGTGTCCAGGTTGGGTTGGCAGACCAGATCAGCGCTGCTACTCCCGCAGCATTTGGCGCGGCCATACTGGTACCTGAAAGAAAAGCATAGAGGTTTCCTGGAAATGTAGAGCCAATCGAACTACCCGGCGCAGAAATATCAATACCATTTCCATAATTACTAAAGCTGCTCTTTATATCAGCTGCATCGGTGCTGGCAACCAGCAATGTTTGTTGGAAAGCCTGGCGGGGAGGGTTAAGCTCGCTATTATTACCTGCTGAATTAAGATGCAATACCCCTGCATCACAAAGGTACTGGAGTCCGGCAGTGAAAACCGGGTCGCCTACCCAGAAGTCTATGTTGTAGCTGGTATTGACAATGTTAGCTCCATTATCAGCAGCATAAGTAAATGTCTCGTTAATCATGGCCGCTGTCCAGGTTATATAATCATAAAACTGAAGTGGCATAATCGTCGAATGTCCCGAAACACCTGCTACGCCTATAGCATTGTTGGTGCGTGCGGCGGCGATACCTGCAACGTGTGTACCGTGGTAATACGATAACTGGTCAGGATTCGGGTCGTTATTTCCATTTACAAAATCCCAGCCGTTCACATCGTCTATGTAGCCATTGCCGTCGTCGTCAATCCCGTTGCCAGGTATTTCGCCTGTGTTTACCCAAATATTCGGCGCCAGATCGCTGTGGGTCAATTCAACGCCATCATCAGTTATTGCGACAATTATTGATGGGCTCCCAAGGGTGATGTCCCATGCCAGGTCATTCTTCATCAGAGGATGATGGTATTGATAAGCATAGTCGGGGTCGTTGGGAATGAATTCACGAGGGTCTCCATCGAAATAGAAATTGGGAGAACTCCATAAAACTCCACTTTTGCCTTCCAGCTTTTTCATCGCTTCAAACACCTTAGTGCCTTCGGGCAAAGATAGAAGCACCAGCGCTATGCTGCGAAAGCTTCCCCTGTCAGCTTTCATCAACACTGAACTAAGCGCAACTCCCTGCTGCGCAAAAAGCCCCTGCCAGTTAAATTGATCGAGCACTGAAGCTGCATTACTTTTGGAAGTTCCTAACTCCATCGCAACTACGATTTCTTCGGGCATGTATGGATGGTGCTTTGCCCGTAACTCCATATCCTGTAATGTTACAGCATTCGGAGAGAAGGCATCAACAATGTCCTGCGGTTCATAGGGTGCAACATCGTTGACTTGTGAGTCTTCAGAAGGGTTTTGAACTCTTCCGGTAAGAGTTGCAGTTGCCAGACTGGGCTTGCCCTGCGTGGCAGGTACCTGTGCACTCAGGGACATTGCAGCGCTGAGCGTTAATGCAATAAAAAGCACTTTGCACAAAGCGCTGAAATACTTGTAATTAATTTCCATGTTGTTGTGTTTGTATATGAATGGTTTACTGATCGATACATAAAATTTGTTTCATATAAAATGCTGTTTTTGTGATCATAGAAAGAAATGCCCTGTCCGGAATAATGATTGTCATTACGATAACCAATCTATCATCCGGACAGGGCATTCACCCGAGAACTTATTGCTTGATCAGTTTCCTGATTTCTGTGTTTTCATTATTTCTTATCAGGACAACATATATCCCGTTGGGATGCCCAGAGAGGTTAAACTCTGCCTGATTTAAGACATTTTCGTTCGTTAGTATAAGTTCACCTATCAGGTTGTATATGCTTACAGAAGTCTTATTTGAACCAAAGGTTTCTCCCATTTCAATAGTAAACCCGCCAGTGGTCGGATTTGGGAAAATCCTCAGATCATCCGAAAGGTTTTCATTAAAATCTAAGGCCGGGTTGTTTTCAACTTCTGTTTCCAGGGCAAGCAGTGAAGCCGGCAATAGGCAATATTCATCAGAAATATACGCATGGAAGTAAGCATTGGCTGCAACAATAAACCCGGGAGTGATGATGATCGAGTTGCCTGCTATCAGCGTAAGGCTGCCTCCGGCATTTACGGTAACATCCTGAACAGTGATATTCTGTGTAGCGCCAAAACACTCGCTGTCATTTTCGCCAATAACCAAACCGTTAAGATCAAGGTTGACCGGTGTAACTTCAATATGCAGGGTAACAGTTTTCTCAATTAACTGGCATTGGGTTGTAGCCCGGAATAAAACAGGGTAATCACCTGGCTGAAGATCTATAAAGTGGCTTAGAGTAGCATTTACCAATCCTTGCTGCATGGCGGTTTTAAGCACCAGGCCATCCTCATAACTAATGAATAGGGAAGGTATGGTGATGGAGGGGTCAGTTCCGCCCATGGTTATCACCCCCTGTTCAGGGTTACTATTTATAACGATCGCTGCTATGGCGCCGGCATCCTGTGCATTTTTTACTTTTGATGTAAAAGTGCAAATACCCCTGTCAATTATAGCAATCTTGTTTGTCAGGTCGTTTAGCAACGGATCACAGGCCAGGGCCGGATCAGCCATTTCGAGATCGCCTGTGACATTAAATTCCAATGGACCAAAATTGGCTCTCCCGCTAATGTAATTTTCTTGAATATCCCCGGGGCTGTTCACTTGCAACAATGGAAGGAAATAGCTTGCATTTAATGTAGAGCAACTGCTGGATGCCTCCATGCTGTTAAGCCAATTCTGTACTTCTGCCTCAAGATCGTCCATGTTGAAGTCTAGACTGTAATCTTGCGGTTCGTTGACCCATTCAAGACCTGACTCTTCCACCACAAAGCTGTTTTGTGCAGAAGCTGTGCATCCCTGGGCGTCTGTTACAGTCAGGGTGAGTGTGAACACTGTGCCACAGACACCAACCACCTGAACATCCTGCTCGTTGTCGGTCTCGGGGGTGAAAATATTATTATCCCAGCTTCCTATGGATGCATCTCCACTGATAACTGACAGACTCCAGGCGTAGGTTGCCATGCCTGCGGGCGCTGAAAAATTTATGGTGGTGTATGGGCAGAAAGGGCCACCGTCGCCGTAAACCATCACATTGTCCAGATAGTAGGTAACAGTTTCGCCTCCGGTGTTCAACGCACCGAAAACCCAGCCATGCACCTCGTCACGGCCAAAGCCATCGTTGGGTGCGCCGTTGCCAATCTCTTTGCGCGTGAAGTCATCAAAGCTAAGGACAAACAGCTTCCAGCCCGAGAAATCGTCTGTAAAGGCGTAGGTCCAGAGTTCCACGTCAAATATGGTTGAGCCAGGATTGCGGTTGTCCTGTATCTCAAAATAGAGGCTGTTGCCCGTGTTTTGGCCGTAGAGCCAGAAAGCAATACCTTCATTGCCTGACCAATCCTGCGTTACCCAGGTATTTACATCCTCATTTTCAAAGGCGTGGGTAAGACCTCCAAAATCATTAACGTTAGCTTCAAACCTGAGCAGGTAATTGTCGCCTGACTGTCCGGGCATTGCCAGGGGGTCGGTATCGGCAACCAGGGTGGTTGCGATGTCCACGGTTGTACCCGCCCCGAAATCACCAAAGGTGATGAAGCCAATGCCGTTGCCGAAGGGATCCGTGCCGTTAGGCAGGCTGGCGGCTTCAAAATCATCAATTATACCCGATATGATTGCGATGGGAGGCGGATTAACATTTTTTTCACCCTGGTATTCATAAGCGCCCATGTCCACAGTTCCGTTATCATAGAACCGCGGAGTTCCATCCAGGTCAGTTATAATGCCTGCGGGTACAGCAGCGTTGCTGCCTGCATTGATGGCCGGTGAGCAGGCTTGCAGGCGCAAATCTCCACCTGTATAAATCCCCACAGGGGGCTGATCAATAAACAAAGGATCAACATTAGTTATGTTACCGGCATTACCACTGTATGCGCTGTTTGCCTGAAGCAATGAATATTCAAAGCGGTTTACTATACCAATATCATTTATCAAGTCAGCATCAGGCACATCAGTTTCACCACCTTTGGTGTTGCCCCAAAAGATATTATTGACTAGGTCAACGTTGCTGCTAAAATTATACACAACAGTTCCTATGTCAGATGCTTCATTATTCACAAAGGTATTGTTTATCAGGGTATAGTCAGTAGTGGCAGTTCCAATTACAGAACCAAAAAGATTGGTAGTATTATGTGCGAATAGATTGTTTACGGCAATATGTTCACCTCCCTCGTATCGAATTGCCCCACCTGAAAAATCGGCATGATTGCTTATGAAGGTATTATTGCGCAGTATGGAGTTTCCATTTTCAATAAAAAATGCACCTCCTGTACTACTAACAGAATTCCATGTAAATGTGCAGTTAGTTACTGTGGGAGAGCCGTTGCTGCTGTAAATTCCGCCGCCTGAGAAGTGACTGGTGTCACCTCCGGAACCATTACTATTCCCCCCGGTGATGGTAAATCCATCAATCACGGCCGTGGCCTCCGTGCCGGAGCCGGTGACTACGGTGTAGGAGTTGCCGGTTAGGGTTCCATCTCCATCAATATCCCCGCTGAGGATGGTGGAGTTAGTAATCCAATCCCGCTCAGACAGCATGCTTTCGGTACCATTGAAACCACCGTATATTGCCACGCCGCTTATTAGTTGAAATGTAGCCTCCCGGTCAGTTGTTACAGAAGTTGGGTAGTAGGTTCCGTCGGCTACCCATATTCCGGTGATGCCCGGGCAGGTGCTGTTGAGGGCATCCTGCAGGTCGGTGAAGGCGTCTGTCCAGGAGGAGCCATTGTTTAATCCCGTTGCACCGGCATCAACAAAGATAATTCCTGGCACTGAGATTATTTCCAGGCCCCATCCTTCGATTGATCCACCGTCTCCGTCAAAGAAATCAGATACAGTAAGTGTCCATGTACCGTCCGGGCTTGTTCCATTAAGAGCAGATAAGGCGTCTATTGGCTGATAAATCCCTGAGATGGCATAGGTGTAGGGTGGTGTTGTGCCTGGTGACGAATTGCAGGTGTTTTCAAAATCAACTGCAGTAAGCGATGCTTCATCGTCGAAGGTTGTGAAGATGTTATTTTGTTCACACCCAAAAGTGGTTGCGGGGTAGCCAGGGCGATCGAACAAAACCAAAACGGTTCCTCCCGGGGAAGTAAGAGTCACTTTAAGGTCTCCCACCCAGGTATGCAGAATATTAAGATCCTTCACATTTAAATCAATTATATTACCTGTCGCTCCACTGATTGTTAATGTGGAGGTTACGGTAGGGGTTCCGGAAGTTGGAATGGCCACCGGAACATCGGAACTGGCATACGTATCAACAGAGGGAAAATCTACTATTCCGTCGCAGTTGTTGTCCATACCATCGCAAACCTCTGTAGCTGCGGGGTTAATGTCCGGATTGGTATCATCGCAGTCGCTATTATCAAGTACCCAGCCGAGTAGCGGATCGGGCGTGCAAGCTAATTCGATGCTCACATTTGGATCACCGTAACCGTCACCGTCTGCATCGGCGTAGTAAGTATTGGTGACATCTGGCACTGAGATTTCCAGGCCCCAACCTTCGATTGATCCACCATCACCGTCAAAAAAATCAGATACAGTAAGTGTCCATGTACCGTCAGGATTTGTTCCATTAAGAGCAGATAAGGCGTCTATTGGCTGATAAATGCCTGAAATGGTATAGGTGTGGGGAGGTGTTGTGGTTGCTGACGAATTGCAGGTGTTTTCAAAATCAACTGCAGTAAGCGATGCTTCATCATCGAAGGTTGTGAAGATGTTATTTTGTGAACACCCATAAGTGGATACGGGGTGGCCAGGGCGATCGAATAAAACCAAAACGGTTCCTCCCGGCGAAGTAAGGGTCACTTTAAGGTCTCCCACATAAGTATGCAGAATATTAAGATCCGTTACATTTAAATCAATTATATTACCTGTTGCACCACTGATTGTTAATGCGGAGGTTACGGTAGGGGTTCCGGAAGTTGGAATGGCCACCGGAACATCAGAACTGACATAATTTGCAGCAGGCGGAAAATCCACTATTCCATCGCAGTTATTGTCCACACCATCGCAAACTTCTGTTGCTCCCGGATAAATCAGCGGATCGTTGTCATCGCAGTCCCCATCCAGTAAAACATAACCAGGCGGAGGGGGGCAGGCAGTTGAAGGGCTGCCCGCTCCGTATCCATCGCCATCTCCATCAAAATAGGTAAGGACGTCCACAACTGCAAAATTCCGGACATAATCATCGCCTCCAGTTCCATTTCCATCTCCATCGAGTTCAGTACCAAAAGGATTTTCCAGTCCGCCCGAAACCAATTTTAAACGGTGAAGTCCGCATTGCAAGGGCAGGTCAGAAATCTGAAATATCAATTGGTTACTACCTATTTGATAGTTCGTTGTGGTTGTTAATGGATGAACCAGGTCATCTCCGTCACCAAAAATTTCATTTGGCCCTGCATTGCGTAGCTCAAAATTTGCCAAATTATTGACTGATGCGGGATTCATCACCTGGTCAAAAGCCACAGAAAAACTGGTAAGATGATTAGCAAATATTATCGTTCCCTCGTCAGGCAAACCTGGGGTTGACTTAACCTGAGGAGCTGCTAGTAAAGTTGTGAGTGCAGCATAGCTATTCACCCTGCCCGAACCAAGTAATCCAACCAAGGTAGGGTTGGCAGCATCAATATTATCAGCAGTTGCTAATAGCTGAGCGGCCACCTGATCGCGTGTCCAGGATGGATTGGCAGACCAGATCAGCGCTGCTGTTCCCGCAGCATTTGGCGTAGCCATACTGGTACCTGAAAGAAAATTATAGCTGTTTCCTGTAACTGTTGAGAGAATTGAACTCCCCGGCGCAGAAATATCAATGCCGGTGCCGTAGTTACTAAAGCTGCTTCTTACATCAGCGGCATCGGTGCTGGCAACCAGCAATGTTTGCTGGAAAGCCTGGCGGGGCGGGTTAAGCTGATTGTTATTTCCGGCAGAGTTAAGGTGAAGTACCCCGGCATCATACAAGTATTGAAGACCTGCCGTAAATACCGGATCACCAACCCATCCATCAATGTTATAGCTGGTATTGACAATTTTGGCTCCATTATCAGCAGCATAGGTAAAAGTTTCATTAATTATGGCAGCAGTCCATGGACCTCCGGCATAAAATTGCAGTGGCATAATGGCAGAATTACCTGCAACCCCTGCAATCCCTATAGAATTGTTTGTGCGCGCAGCAGTAATTCCGGCAACATGTGTGCCATGCGTGTCGCTCAATAGGTTGGGATTTGGATTATTGTTTCCGGAGCTGAAATCCCAGCCATTCACATCGTCAATATAGCCATTCCCGTCGTCATCAATACCATTACCTGGTATTTCTCCTGTATTTACCCAGATATTGGTTGCAAGATCGCTATGAGTCAGTTCCACCCCATCGTCAGTTATACCAACAACTATTGATGGGCTCCCAAGGGTGATGTCCCATGCCAGGTCATTCTTCATCAGCGGGTGATGATATTGAGCAGCATAGTCGGGGTCGTTGGGACTGAATTCGCGGGGATCTCCCTCGAAATAGAAATTGGGCGAGCTCCATAAAACCCCACTTTTGCCTTCCAGCTTTTTCATTGCTGTAAACACCTCAATGCCTTCGGGCAAAGATAAAAGCACCAGCGCTATGCTGCGAAAGCTTCCCCTGTCAGCTTTCATTAAAACTGAACTAAGCTCAACTCCCTGCTGCGCAAAAAGCCCCTGCCAGTTAAATTGATCCAGCACTGAAGCTGCATTACTTTTGGAAGTTCCCAGCTCCATAGCAATTACGATTTCTCCGGGCATGTATGGATGGTGCTTTGCCCGTAACTCCATATCCTGTAATGTTACAGCATTCGGAGCTAAGGCATCAACAATGTCCTGCGGCTCATAGGGGGCAGCATCGCTGACTTGTGAGTCTTCAGATAGTTTTTGGTCTCCTCCGGCAAGAGTTCTGTTTAACTGATTGGGCTTGCCCTGAGTGGCAGGTTCCTGAGCATTCAGGAACGTTGTTGCACTGAGCGTCAGTGCAATAATGAATACTTTGTAAAAAGTGCTGAAATACTTGTAATTAATTTCCATGTTGTTGTGTTTGTAAATGAATGGTTTATTGATCGTTGTCTTAATTTATTTTTATTTGAACTTATTTAAATTATTTTTAAGTTGGCTATTGTTCGCTAATAAACCACAATGAGTTGTTAATGTTCTGTTAAAAGCTCCTGACTTTTATTTTATATGTATTGTGCGTTCTCAACATAGGGGTTTAAACAAAGATTTTCAATTTTTTTTGAAACACTTTTGATTGATCACATTTTGTATGGATTTGGCTGATAAATGATTTTTTCCGGATTTTTTACTCCGAATGTAAAATCGGTTCTTAGAATAATTACCTGCTGAAAGAATTGTGGCAAAAGTACTCCCAGTGGGTGGCAGGAGGGTAGGGCTTTTCTTGCAAATTGTAGGACTTTTCTGTCAAAATGCAGAAAAACGCAAGAAAGCAGGTTGGTTTATGGCTGGTTGCAGGAGATTTCTCCCCATCTTTCAGCTGGAGCTGAGAAATCATTTCGAACGACCAGAGCGAAGCTAAAAGAAGCGGAGAGAGTGAGAAATCTCCTTATCGGTTACCGGAATTATCAAAAAGGCGAAGACTGTGAGAACATTGCTTTTCATCTAAAAGAATCAGTATAACCTGAGAGGGCATTATCCATTTCTCCTCCTAGTGCAACTTTTCAATATTTTTTAAGTCTCTGATATTCATTTGCCAATAGCGAACAAACAACGAATACATTTTTTTATCTGGAGCGCAGCTGATCAGCGATAGCGCCTCATAAACTTTCGTAAAACCTGAAAGGCTTATAAAGTCTGTCAGGTTTTATATTTTTGCCTCATGAAAATTACCCGCATCCTTTTCGTCTGCCTTGGCAATATCTGCCGATCCCCGGCTGCCGAGGCTATATTTCAAAAAATTGCGGAGAAAACACAGCTTCCTGTTGAAGTTGATTCCGCGGGAACTTCTGCCTGGCATGCCGGCGAGAAAGCCGATGCCCGAATGCGGCGCCATGCAAAGGAAGAGGGCTATAACATTACAAGCACTTCAAGGAAGTTTTTGGTTTCAGATTTTGATGATTTCGACGTGATCATCGCCATGGACGATAACAACTATCACGATTTGAAGTCAATGGCGCAAAGTATTGTACATGAAAAGAAAATCTTCAGAATGAGCGATTTCTTCGACCACCATGAATATGATTATATCCCCGATCCTTATTACGGCGGTGATGCCGGTTTTAAACTTGTGATTGATCTGTTGGAAAAGGGATCAAAAGGACTGATTGAGTATATCAGAAATAATCCGGTTGATTAGAAAAGTATTCTAACGAACTTGTTAATCAATATCCATATTTTTCCGTTTAAGAGAAAGGCCCTTCAAGGAAAAATTGGTCCCGCACCCCGAATAATTCCTCTAAGGCAAGCAGTGCAAAAACAGCATCACTGCATCACTCCATTACAGCATTACAAAAAATACGGGCGTTAGGTTCGAATCCTTAACACTTATGAATTACGTCTTACAGAAAAAGCTATGAAACTCTTTTGGGCTGTTCTCAACAGTATAAACCAGATGCCCTTTGTCTTTTGCCTTGTCAAGTAAAGGTGCCGGAACGAAGCCGGTAATCAATTTCAGGATTTCACCGGATTTTATTTTGCCGAGCTCTTCAAATACAATGCTTATCGGGTGCTGACCAGCCTCAAGCATAGGACGGGCATCTATCGTGTTCTTTATATGGCTTTCATTTAGCCATTCGGGTATTTGATTCATAATCGTTTTGGTTTTAGGTTCAATAAAAAGTAGTTCCTGTCCGACAGCCTGGCGTAACTGATTTACCATTTGGTTCACATCAACATTACCAATAAAAGCTGCCTGGCTGATGGATGTAACACGGGCAATCGTACTGCGCAACACAGGGTTCTTTAACTTGCCAAATGCTGGTGCCATTACAACAAGCTTTTCTTCTAGCTCAGGATACGCATCAATCAATTCGCGTATCCTGGTTTTGGATGTAATTTTTAAACGATTTGACATGTCTTGTTATGTTCATTGTTCAAGGTTCCGGGTTCAAAGTTCAAAATTCGTCGTTTGAGGTTTGACGTTTGGCGTTCGACGTTCCGTACTCCGTGATCCAGGTTCCGAGTTCAAAGTTCAAGGATTTTAATTACTGCTACTGCCACTGCCACTGCCACTGCCACTTCCACTTCCACTGGCACTGCCACCTGCCAACTACTTCTCATAACTCAGCAGCCTCTGCTCGCCCTGCAGCTTGCGTTTGCCCGAAAGTTCCTGGCTGACTTCAACAGTTCCGAGGTATTCGCCTTTGTCGTCGCGAAGTGCGAAATACTCTATATGCACAAACTTATCACCCATTTGGATCCAGAAAGGTGCGCGGCTTTCCTTTCCACTTCTGAAATCGTTGATGATCTGTTCAACCGTGTGAACACTATGCGGAGGATGGCACATTCTTACATCGCGCTGCAGGATAGCACGGTTGCGGTCGAAAATGCGTTCTTTACCTTGCGAGAAATATGCAACCTTGTCGTTTCTATCCACGAAAGTTATATCAATAGGCAAAGTGTTCAGAACAGCCATAAGTTCCTGAGTTGTAAAACTTCCTGATGGAAGAGAAATTTTTCCGTTTACCTGCATTGCTTCAATTTTTTCACCCTCTTCTCCCAAAGGTTGCCATTCAACTTTGGGATCGTAGAGACAGAATCCAATTTCCGGAGTTTGATGGTAAATTTCATACCATTCGCTGAGGCGGATAGTTTCGAGACTCATCGGAAGCAGAATTTCTTCTTCCTTCATAATCATATCTGTGATCGCCTTTGATGCCGGTTTCAGCAATAATTCAATGATTGTAAGCATTTCTTCTTTGTTCATAGTAGTTTCGCGCAAAGCATCATTGGCTGCTTTTAGAAATGCCCGGGTTTCATCATGCTTGCCCCACATTACTTTTGGAGGACCAGAGATCCCATGTTTTTCAAGATATGGGAATAATAGATTTTCCTTACGGCGATAGTGCTTATCCACATCCATGAGTTGGTTGAAAAAGGATCGCAGTTTATTGATAAATGCAGGTAAATCATTTTCCAGATCCAAGGCTTCATCATAAGCTTTGTTGAGCGATTTCACCACCAGGTCAAGCGCCAGGTTCTCCTTCTTGAAAGTGTCAACCGGATGGCCGGCGGGTATTTCAGGCTGTCCGCTGGCATCAACACTGCTTTCCAGCACATAAGTATGTATGTCACAGAGTTTCAGCACGTCTTCAACTGGCAGTCCTTCATTGATAAGTTCCTGCTCAACTTCCACAACTTCATTGTATGGAACTTTTTTCAGGAGTTCAACCAGGCGGTTCTTAACCTGATCAGGAGCTTCGCCTTCATGCAGTTGAAGGATCATATGCTTAAGCAAGGCTTTGCGGTTTGAGTTGTTAATGAGTTCGCTCATAATTGATTGTTTTTTTTGTTAAAAACTGTTCAGATTGATTAAATAGGTAATCATGTACCGATATGCTTTATAAATTTAAACGCAAAGATACATTATCACTTCTTATCAAGACTCATTTTAAATAAAATAATTTTGGATAGAACGCTAAGTATTTGATTACTAATCGTATGAAGGGATTTTACAACAATTCTGATGGCTCTGCGTTGAATTTATTCATGTTTCTCGCCGATCCTCGATTTTACTCTCATACCTTCAACTTAGAGATACATAGCAGAAATGCTATTCTTACGTTTTTTTCTTAATTTTCTGTAAGTTTTCTGAAGACAGAATTGCAACAAACTACGACACTTTTGAAATCAACGTTCAAGCATCAGCTATTTAAATCTGGTAATCTGATTTTTACCTTCCAGGTTTCGTGAACTTAGTTGAAACTACCATTTGTATTTATTAATTATCGTCATGTTGTGAATGGATAGCGTATATTTAGCTGAATACAAACCGTATATTTCATGTAAGGCGTTGTAAGTTAGTGGATTAATGAAAAAAATAATCATTATCCATTATTGTGTTCTTTCAAAATTTGATCTAAATGTGTTAAAGATTTGTTAAAAACACAAATGCATGTTGCGTGGCTGTTTTGTTGCCATATATTTGCCACGAAAATCAAGGGACGGATTTTTAATTAATTTTGTTCATTTGAAATGCCAGAATCCATGGGCGCTCCATGGAATTTGGTTGATTTCTGAACATATCTAATATTAGCCTGACTTTAATATCAATACACATTGTTGTTGTTAAGTGACCCAATTATTTTAAAGTTTTTGTCTGATTTATAATTAAGAATAAGTCTAAATTAAAATTGACGAACGCTATATCAAGCGTTTACCGAAAATGAATAATGTAATGATCAACCATCTATTTTTTTTAAATCCAATCAAATTGCTTTTCAAATGTCATCTTTAGCCAGGCTATCAGCAAAATCTGTCGCATATCAATCATGTTACATGATCCAAACAGCGTATTGTTCATATTTTAATTGTGCATAAGCAATGAGACTACTTTACCTGACACTCAGCCTCATAGCACTCACTTTTTTTGGTTGTCAGAAACATGAGAACTCAGTAGTACTTGCACAACAATACGTTGTATTCAGCATTGGCCAGGTTGATCCTGTTTTGCTCAAAAGCAACGACGAAGTTGAATGCCATTTTGATGCGTCAGGGAATCTTAAAATTCCTACAGTTGCCGAAGTGATTATTAATGGTGTTGCTTATTATCCAGACATCTTTTTTCTCAACGGCAAACTATATACGCAATCTATAAAGCTCGATCTTCCTGGTGGTGCTGAGGTTACGTATAATGTATCGCGTTTTGCCCTTCTCGAAACACCAGGTGGTGAAATTGTTATGGCCACACCCACCAAAGGTTCATACTATGCCTCCTACGTAAGCACTGGCGTTGATTTTGATATTGATGTTACGCCCTACAAAAAGACTGAAGTCAAGATTGATGTACTATGTTTTGTACCCTGGGATTCGATACTCTTCGGCTTTCACACCGATGATAAAATAATATTTCAAAACACTAGCCAACACAAATCTAAGTCATCTGGCATAATTCCATTTGGCTTAAGTGAGTATGATGATTTAGAACCCAGAAAATATTCATTAACGAATTAAGAATACTCTCAGTATCCGGGGTGGTTGCCAGGTGCTGAGATTTCAAACAAATCAAACCAATATCAACCAAATTAAAAATTCAATTAACAAAACAGAAAATTATGAAAACAAGAATTTTATCATTAATTGTAATCCTGGCCATTGCTGTTGTTAGCTGCCAGAAAGATGAAAAACAAATCGTGCCTCAGGATGTAAGTTTTGGCATTGATCAGGTTGACCAAACCGGGTTAAAAGCTGATACGATCCTTTGCCCTACTGATGAAGCAGGCAACCTGCTTGTACCTACCGTTGCCGAGATCGAAGTAAAAGATTTGGGTGGAGTGCTGATAGGAACATTT